>NZ_JBHXME010000170.1:0-23740 GCF_042721125.1 Streptomyces sp. NPDC058469 | reverse complement strand
GGTGTTGTCCACCCGGGTGAGCTGTTCCCGCGCGATCCCATAACCAAACCTGGGCCTCCTTAACCACTGGCGCCCGGTCCCAGGCTGAGCCCTCAGCCTGGGACCGGCAGACAGTGGATAGCCGTATCCGCGTGAGGCACAGTGTCGATATGGATCAGAGCGGCCTGGCGACCTTTCTCCGTCGGCGTCGAGAGGCGCTGCAACCCGACGACGTCGGCTTTCCTCCGGGGCAGCGCCGACGGACGCCCGGGCTGCGACGCGAAGAAGTGGCCGCGCTGTGCGGCATGTCGACGGACTACTACAGCCGTCTCGAACGCGGCCGCGGACCACAGCCCTCGGAGCAGATGATCACCGCGATCGCCCGTGGACTCCGGCTCAGCCTCGACGAACGCGACCACCTCTTCGTCCTCGCCGGCCACAACGCACCGGCCCGCACCACACGCGACGATCACGTCAACGCCGGGATGATGCGCATCATCGATCGCCTCGGTGACACCCCCGCCCAGGTCGTCACCGGCACCGGCGAGACCACCGTCCAGACCCCGATGGCAGTGGCCCTGCTCGGCGACGAGACCCGTTTCACGGGGCTCGCGCGCAGCCTCATCTACCGCTGGTTCACCGACCCGAACGAACGTACGATCTATGTGCCGGACGATCATCCGACGCACAGCCGCGTCTACGTAGCCCATCTCCGCGCGGTCGCCTCCCGCGAGGGCCGCGGCTCACACGCCGCCGCGCTCGCCGGCCGTCTGGGCGCGGAGAGCTCCGAGTTCGCGGAGCTGTGGGCCCAGCACGAAGTCGGTGTCTCGCACACCTCGCGCAAGAGGATCCTGCACCCGCAGGTCGGAATGATCTCCCTGCACTGCCAGACACTCGTCGACCCCGACCAGGGGCAGTTGCTGCTGGTGTTCACGGCGATCCCCGGCACGGAAGACCACGACAAGCTCCGACTGCTCTCGGTCATCGGAAGCCAGCGACTCGGGGCCTTTACCACCGCGGCCTCCGACTGAGCACTACGTGTCCCCAGCCCACCGCCGAGCACAGAGCGGCCGGCTGAGGGGCCGTGACCGCGCCTGCGCGCAATGCCGGCTCGATGCGCTACGGCCGATCAGGCATCGGCCGTAGCCGTCATGAATAGGCGGCCACAACCCGCCGGTTGGCCAGCTGTGACACCAGCGGCGGGACCATGCCCTCGTCCTGTCTGCCCGCCTGGCTGCGGCCGTTGCACGAGATCCTGCCGGTCGGCGTCGGACTGCGGGAGGTCCAGGGCGGCCCCTCGTACTTGCGCGATGTCCTCGTCACCCGCCGACTCACGGTCCTGACCTCTGCCACTGGCTGACGACAGGACGGGCTCGCTGCCAGCGCATCCGGTCGAGGTAGTGGTGGCGCGCTCATTGAGCGTTGTTCAACCTGAGTTCGCTGGTTCATAGGGCTGGCGTGAGCGGGGCTGAGGTGCTCGTGCCGGTGGACATGCGGAAGTACGCGGTGGGGTTCACCTGCTCCCCGGACGGGGTCAGCGAGTTCACGGATCGGTCGTATCCTCCGATCGCGGCGAGCCCTGATGGGCCACTGTGGCAGTTGGCTGTGGCCGACGGCGTGGACCTGGGCCAGCGTGAGCACGCCCGGGTCAGTGAGCGGCAGGATGAGTTCGGCGGCGGTGACGCGCTTTCCGTGACTGACACGGCACCAACGAACGGTCGCACAGGCGCCACGTGGACGTCGATGCTCAGACCGGAACCGGAACCGGAAGCCATGATGAAACTCCTGCGTTGTTATACGGGAAGCGGTTGCGGCGGACCCGAGGGGATCCGGCGGCGAATGACCTGACGTGCCGCCCGTACGGCTCATCGCCCCCGTCTTGCATGATTCCCCGCAAGAGCTGGACGCCTCCCTCACCTGTTCAGGTGAGGGTCCAGTCCTCAAGCCCAGGAATGCATGTCAGCGGGGTTAGGGAATGCCTCGCAGTGCTGGCCGACCTCATCGACAGCTCCGACCGTCAGACGGGTGAACGCGAGGCGATGCTCCCTTTCGGCGCCCTCGTCGGCGCGATCTCCATCGCCCGGGTGGTCGACGACCCCGACCTCTTCGAACAGATCATGTCCAACGTCGCAGCCCCATTGAGGCCGTTTCATCGTGAAGTCGCAGGTCACGTGGCTATGAACGCCGTATGTCCTGAGCTGGTTGGTCGAGTTCCGAGGTCGGTCGGCGTTGTCGACATAGTCCTAGATCAGGCCTGCGGCGTACCTAGTGCCCTGGCGTCCCGGACCACGCGGGAAGCGTGATGGTGTAACCGCAGGCTGTCCGGAATGTTGGTCTAGACCTTGACGCCCTCGTCCCCACGCGACTACCTTCCGGCATCACCGGTTCACAGTCGGATCCACTGTTCACGTATAGGAATCCCATAGCTGACGGTCCCCTCATGGAAGGCCATCCCCCCATGCGTTCAACAGCCTTCTCCCGGTTCGCCGGCCTGTGCGTCGTGCTCGGTGCTGTGGCGGCCGCAGCCCTCGTGGCTCCGGCCTCGGCTTTCCCGGCACCCACATCGGAAGCCGCCACGCGGGCCACGACCGTTCAGCCCGGCACCGTCAAAGCCGCAGCAGTTGCCGCATCGCCCGCGGTGTTCGTGCACCCGGGCGTGAACCTTGACTCCGCCCAGCTCGACTTCGTACGGGTCAAGGTCCAGGCGGGGGCCCAGCCGTGGAAGGCCGCGTACGACAGCATGATGGCGAGCTCGTACGCCTCGCTGTCACGCAGTCCCAAACCCAGGGCGACGGTGGAGTGCGGCCCCTCCTCGAATCCCAACAACGGCTGTACCGACGAACGCGAGGACGCGATCGCCGCGTACACCGATGCGCTGGCCTGGTACATCAACCGCGACGACCGCTACGCACAGAAGGCGATCCAGCTCATGGACGCCTGGTCCGCGACGATCCATGACCACACCAACGACAACGCCCCACTGCAGACCGGCTGGGCGGGCTCCTCCTGGCCCAAGGCAGCCGAGATCATCAAGACCGTGCACGGCAACTGGCCCAACGCCGGCCGCTTCGCGACGATGCTGCGCACCGTCTACCTCCCACTGGTCGTCAACGGCTCCAACCGCACCGGCAACTGGGACCTGACGATGCTGGAGGCGGCCGTCAGCATGTCTGTCTTCCTCGACGATCACACCAGCTACGACACCGCGATCGGCCACTACCTGCAGCGTGTCCCCGCCTTCGTCTACCTCTCCTCGGACGGCGCGCTGCCCAAGACCGTGCCCAGCCAGCACCTCACCACTCGCGACCAGATCGTCAACTTCTGGTTCGGCGCAAGCACCTTCACCACCGGCATCACCCAGGAAACCTGCCGCGACTTCACCCACACCGGCTACGGCATCTCCTCGATCTCCCACGTCCTGGAGACCGCCCGCATCCAGGGGCAGGACCTCTATCCGCAGGTCGGCGAGCGGCTACGGCAGGCACTGGGCTTCCAGTCGAAGTACGAACTCGGCGCGGCCGTCCCGTCCACCGTGTGCGGCGGCACGGTCAAACTCGGACTCGGCCCCATCACCGAGGTCGGCTTCAACGCACTGAACACCCTTCACGGCGTCGCGATGGCCAACACGCAGACTCTCACCGAGCGAAACCGCCCGGCCGGCACGAACAACCTCTTCGTGGCCTGGGAAACCCTCACCAACGCCCAAAACCCCAACTGAGTTCGCTCTGCGCGGCCGATGGCGATCCGCCGAGTCAGTTCCCTAATGGGGCTCCTGCGCAGCAGCAGCCAACCCTTCCCCCTCCAACTCCGGGGAATCCGCCCCCTCCTCAGACACGAAAGGCCCTGGCCCCCATGGACAAGGACATGGACCGACGACGCTTCCTGACCACCACGGGCGGCAGCGTGCTCGCCGCTGTGGGGCTGTCCGCCCTGACTGGCATCGGAGGGCCGCGCGCCATGGCGGCCCCCGCCGCCGTGCCCTCGTCCGCTCTGCCCTCGCGCGCCGCGATCATCGCCGTGCTGCGCCGAGTCGCCGACCACTGGATAGCCGCCCACGGCAACCCGGGCAACAACCAGTGGGCCAACGCGACCTTCTTCTCCGGCCTGCTGTCCCTGTACTCCCTGACCAAGGACGCCCGCTACCTTGGCTACGCCCGGTCCTGGGCCGAGCAGAACAACTACGCCCTCAACGGGGGCTCCAGCACCCGGATCGCCGACAACCAGAACGCCGGACAGGCGTATCTCGACCTCTACGCGCTGGAACCCGACCCGCACAAGATCAGCGCGATCGAGACCTCGCTCCACCGCATGACCTACTCCGACCAAGTCGACAAAAACGACGACTGGTGGTGGGCCGACGCCCTCCACATGGCGATGCCGCCGTTCGCGCGCCTCGGCGCCCTGCGCGGTGACGCCCGCTACCACCAGAAGCTGTACAGCCTGTACCAGCACACCAAGCACGCCGAGGGGGGCCCGGGCCTGCTGAACCCGGCGACCGGCCTGTGGTACCGCGACAAGAACTTCCTGCCCGGCCACATCGTCTCCCCCTCCGGCAAGCCCGTCGTCTGGTCGCGGGGCAACGGCTGGGTGGCCGCCGCCCACGTCAAGACCCTCAAGGCACTGCCGCCCACCCAGTCCGACACCGCCGAGTACCGCGACACCCTCACACGCCAGGTGATCGCCCTCCCCCCGATCCAGCGGGCCGACGGTTTCTGGAACGTCAACCTTGCCGACCCCACCCACTTCCCCGGCCCCGAGAGCAGTGGCACGTCCTTCTTCGTCTGTGCCATCGCCTACGCCGTCGCCACCGCCCTCGTCGACCGGGCCACCTACCTGCCCGTCGCCGCCCGTGCCTGGAACGGCCTGGTCACCACTGCCGTCCACCCTGACGGCGTCCTCGGCTACGTCCAAGGTGTGGGTGATCGCCCCGACTCCAGCCAGCCCGTCACCTACGACACCACTGCGGACTTCGCGGTCGGCGCTTTCCTTCACGGGGGAGTGGAGCTGGCGGCCCTCGCATCCTGAAGAGCATCGGCGCGCCGCGCCCCGAGCCGGTCATCAGCTCGGAGAAAGCGCTGTCGCTGCTCGGGTCCGCGGCGGAGTACCGGGCCGCGTTCCACAACTCGCCCTCCACCGAGCAGATCCCGACCGGGATGCTCGCTCCGGAGGAGGCCGACCGGGTCCGCGCCAACTGCAACCTGCCGCCCGTGACCACCTACGACGTGTACGCGTACGACGGAAGCGACAACGTGGTGCGCACGACCTCCGAGGTCACCGTTGCCGTACCGGGTCGGGACGTTCCGCTCCTCCAGCAGTTTCTCGTCTGCGGCCTCGACGAGCTCGTTGGCGAGCTTGGTGGCCAGGACGTACTTGGCCCGGAAGCCGGCCATCGCGGCTTCGGTGCCCAGCGAGATCAGCAGGTGGGACTTGCCCGTGCCTGAGTCGCCGATCAGACACAGGGGCAGCCCTTGGCGGACCCACTCGCAGGAGGCCAAAGTTCGGTTGGCAGCTGGGTCGATGGCAGGGTTCACGTCGAACTCGAAGGTGCGCAGTGCCTTCTCGCGGGGAGAGCCCGCGGCTTTGATCCGGCGTTCGGAACGGCGGCGGTTGCGGTCGTCGCGCTCGGCCGTCAGCAGCTTGGCCAGGAACCCGCGGAGGAGGACGTTGAGATCACCGACACCCGCCAGGACGTCGTTCTGATCGCCTGTGACCCTACCTCCCGTCGGTCCGCCTCACCGGCGCCCGGGCCAGCGCCAGCCACCACGTGGACGAGGACGACGACCCCGATGCCTTCCTCACCTGCTTCGCCGACATCACGATCGAGAAGGAGCAGTGCGGCCGAACACGTTGGCGAGAATGGCCGGCCTTCCCAAAGCCCAGCCGCTTTCGTCGTGGATACGGGCGCGCTCGCGCAGGTGAGTGCCGCCCGCTACCCTGCCCGCCGACTTACGCCCTCAGGCCCGCCAACTCGACTGTTCATCGGCCAGTCGAAGCGCTACGTCGCCATGGCAGAGCCGCCTCCCGAACGCACGGGAGGCGCGGGTTCAGCATCAGCGCGATGAGTCGGGCAGCGCGACGAGCAAGCGCTTGTCCGTCACCACGGCGAGCGACAGGGTGCGATAGCCGACCGACTTGAACAAGATGGTGATCTTGCCGTCGCCTTCACTCATGACCTCGCCCTGGCCCCACTGGTCATGGTGCACGAACACGCCTGGCAGGTAGGCGTGTTCGTCCGCTGTGGGGCGGGCGGCCGTCTCCGCCGCCCGGACGGCACCTGTGGAGGCGCCCGCGCGTGCACCTGCCCGGGGCCACCGGAGCCGCCGTGCGGCCGCCTTGTTTGGGCGTCCGGCGTCCCCGGACCGCTCGCTCCTCATCGCGCTCACAGGCTTGGCCACCTCACCCGTGCAGTTGTCGCATGCCCCGCACGGGATGGGGACGGAGTCGCCGAAGTATCCAAGGAGGAACCGCCGTCGGCAGTGGGTCGTCTCGGAGTACCCGCGCATCATGTCGACCCGGGACTGTTCGAGCTTGAGGTGCGTGGCGTGGACGGCGAGGGCGCTTTGCACAGCGGCGTCGACGTCGTCATCCGCGCAGGCGCCGAGCGCGCCGGTGAAGCGGCTGCCGTCCCGTCCGGTACGGACGGCCCCGGCCTCCTCCAGCAGGTTCAGCACGGCGGACAGTGCCGTCGCGGCGAGTTCGCAGTCGGCCCGGAGTTGGGTCGCGCTGACGGCGCCCGCCTCGCCGCGCAGGCGCTCGGCGACGCGGCGCAGTGCGTCGGCGTCGGGAGCGCCGGCGGCGAAGAAGCGCTGCAGGCCCAGATCCTGCGGGCGGTAGGCGAGGATCGCCGTGGCCGGTGCCCCGTCGCGGCCGGCCCGGCCGATCTCCTGGTAGTAGGCGTCGAGCGAGCCGGGGACGGACGCGTGCAGCACGAACCGTACGTTCGCCTTGTCGATGCCCATCCCGAACGCCGAGGTCGCCACGACCACGTCGAGCTCACCGGAGCTGAACCGGTCCTGGGTCTGGCGGCGTTCGGCGGCGGAGAGGCCCGCGTGGTAGCTCGCGGCGGCCAGTCCGAGGTCGCTCAACTGCTCGGCGTAGCGGTCCGCTGCCTTCCGCGTCCCCGCGTACAGGATTCCCGGCTTCTCCTCGACGGCCGTCCGCTCCACGACGAACCGCTCCTTGGCGGCTGCGTCCTGAAAGGTCGACACGTCCAGACGGATGTTGGGACGGTCGAAGCCGGCCACTATCTCCACCGGATCGTTCATGCCGAGACGTTCGGCGATGTCCCGCCGTACCGGGGCCGCCGCGTTCGCGGTCAGGGCGAGCACCGGCGGGTTGCCCAGCCGCTCGCGCGCGTGGCGCAGCCGCAGATAGTCCGGCCGGAAGTCGTGCCCCCAGGACGACACGCAGTGTGCCTCGTCCACCACCAGCAGCCGGGGACGGACGGCAGCGAGCCGGTCCGTGACGTCCGGCTTGGCGAGCTGCTCAGGAGCGAGGAAGATCACGTCGACCGAGGAGGCGCTGATGCGGGCCCATGCCGTCTCGTTGTCGCTTCGGCGCTGCGCGGAGTTGATGGCGGCGGTGCGCAGCGCGCCGGATCCGAGCAGGCTTTGCATCTGGTCCCGCTGAAGCGCGATCAGCGGCGAGACGACCACGACCGGACCGCCGAGCAAGACCGCGGGCACCTGGTACACGGCGGACTTGCCCGCGCCGGTCGGCATGACGGCGAGTACGTCACGCCCCTTCATCACGGCCTTCATCGCGCTCAGTTGGGCCGGGCGCAAGTGCTGCCAGCCGAAGACCCGACGGGCGGTGCCGCGCAGACGCCGGGACGTGAGTGCGAACATGCTTCTCCTCGAATGGTGGGCGTCCAGCCGCCGTGTGTCTGGCGGTTACCCCGGTTCGCTCCTTGCAAGGGCGCTCCGATCCGCTGTTTCGCATACTCAGTCACAGGAACGGCGGGCTCCCTCCGGCCTGGCCTCCGGCATGGGCCAGCGACTCCGGACGAGATGACCAGGGCGCGTCGGAGGCAGGTCGTAGCGGCTGACGGACAGGTACGTCTCCAGGGGCGCCGCTTCGAGGAGCCCCTCGTTGCCCTCCAGGTGGAGTGCCGGCTCCTGGGGACGGCACAGCAGGTCAATCCGGTCGGTTGTCGCATCCTCCGCTCGTACGTGTCGCGGAAGAGGGGCGCAGCCGTGGGAGGGCTTCGCTGCTCTTCCTTAGCTCTGTCGCTGAGCTCTTGGACGACGGCGGGCTGGTCCTCGGCACGTAGCCCTGGGGTGCGCCGGGCGATGGCGAGGTCTTCCTCGTCGAGGCGCTCGCAGGCGGCGAACAGCTTCCGGGACATGCCGAGGTGGACCTCGGTTCCGGGGATACGGCAGATGAGGAAGTCGTCAAGGCGCTCGGAGCGGATCTCGGCGCGCAGGGCGTGCTGATCGGTGCGAGGCGCTGCTCCGCCGGCGTTGGCCCGCATGCCGAGAGTGAGGTCGTCGTCTTCCAGGGGTGTGGTCACCCCAGCCGTGTGACGACTGCTGCTGGCCCCGAGGCCTCGCTGGATGCCGTCACGGAGGCTTTGCCCTCCAAACGCGGGGAGTGGCTCGGTGGTGATCATTCGTGAGGGCGATTGAAGGGCTAGAGGTCGAGGACCGCGCGGAGTGCGTTGTCGATGAGCTCCTGCTGCTCGGGGCCGATGTTCCCGTGCGGTGTGCCGGTCTCGAAGCGGAGTGTGGAGAGCTGGAGGAGATTGACGGCGACGACGGAGGCATCGACCGGGGTGGTCAGATGCACGCTCATTGCCGTGTCGGGATGCTGCGCCGGCGCATGCAGGACCAGGACGACGACAGCGCCGTAGGCGTCGGCAAGTCCGTCGAGGCTGACGACGAGAACGGTGCGGGTTCCCTTGCCCGTGTCCACGTCCCAGACGTCGCCCTTGCGGATGATCACAGGGCGTCGCCTTCGCCTGTCAGGTCGAGGGGTGCGATGGAGGTGAGTTTGCGCGCGGCGTCGAGTGTCATCTGACGTCGCACAGCTCGCACGATGTAGTCGTTCAGTGATGATGCGCCGAGGGCGGCGGCGCGTAGTTGTTTGTCCATGGAGTCGGGAATCCGCAGAGTGATGGCAGTCATGACACCAATATTAGTGGCAAGACTGCCGTCATCGCAGCCGTGCGGCGTTTTGGCGTACGTGACATTGGCACTGTGGCATCCGCTGAGCTCGGCCTCTGATGGACCGTCTTCGTCCTGCTTCACGCCGGGGGCGAACTCCCAAGGGTGTGGCTCTCCCTGAGAACCCTGTCGCACCCGTACCACGCCTGGTACTTCCCGCGCCCGGACGGGCACCGGGATCCTTCCCGCCATGGCCAGGACTCCATGGACCCGCAGATGAGAACCACCATGCTGCAGACGGACGGGCTCGGATGGACGCAGGCTGCGCAACGTGCCGTCGCCCCGGTGGCGACGAGCTCCTCCAGTCACGTGCCGTTGGGAGATAAGGGTGTCCTGGATCGGCCGGTGCGCGGATCGTCGAATTCCTGAAGGAGGGGCGACGGCGGCCCGTGGCGGGCCGGCGCCGCGTCGGCAAAGTGTCGGCGGTCCGGCGGGATGTCGGTGATCTGTAGGTGATGTGTCGCTGGCCGCTGGAAACGTGGGCGCCGAGTTGCCCCGTGGGGCAACAGTCGCACCCGCCTTCAACAGCAAGGGAGCCCCCTGCCATGTCGTCCACGCCCTCCACCCTGCCCTGGGATGTCCAATGGCTACCGCGTGCTGATAGCAGTGTCTTCCTGGTCACCGGCAGCAACGCCGGCATCGGGTACTTCGTCGCCGAGCAGCTGTCCGCAACCGGAGCCACGGTTGTACTCGGCAGCCGAAATCCCGCAAAGGCACAGATCGCCGCGGCTTCGATCCGTACACGTGTCCCGGAGGCGAGGGTACGGTCCGTTCGGCTGGACCTGGCCGACCTCTCGTCACTCAGAACGGCCGTGGAATCGTTGGAGGTGGAACGCCTCGACGCGGTGGTCCACAACGCCGGCGTCGCACTCGACGACCCGCCGCGCAGGGAGACCAAGGATGGTCATGAACTCATGTTCGGGACGAACCACCTCGGGCACTTCGCGCTGACCCACTGGCTGATGCCGCTGCTGTCGGCCGCACCGGCGGCACGCATCGTGACCATGGGCAGCTTCGCGGCGAAGTCGGAGCGGCTCGACCTGGACGACCTGCAGTCCCGCAAGGACTACCGGCCCAAGCGCACCTACGGACGTTCCAAGTCGGCACAGATGTACTTCGGCCTCGAACTCGACCGGCGCCTGCGCGCCGTCGGCAGCACGGTGGCGAGCGTGGTGGTCCATCCCGGCGGGGCTCTCGACTCCCTCACGCCGTCACGGCCACCAGTCCATACGCGGACCGCCGGCGCGCGGCTTTGCGGCGCACCAGCCGCCCTCCTCGTCCAAGGCAAGCATGCCGGCGCATGGCCCGCGGTCCGGGCGGTGCTCGACCCGACCGTACGCGGAGGGCAGCTATGGGGGCCGCGTGTCTTCAGCCTGCGCGGCAAGCCACACCGTGAACCGGTGTGGAAACACCTCGCCGACACGTCCGTCGCGGCGCGGCTGTGGGACGCGAGCTGTGACCTGACCGGCGTCGACCTCGGCGCCATCCACAGATAGCCCCAGGCGCGAGCGTTGGTCAACAAGCGTGCTCGGGTCGGCCAGTTGTGGCGCTCAGGTGCAATGGCCTGTGAGCAGCCCGGCGTCGTGTGCGGGGCGGCGGCCTGTACGCGGTTGACGCAGCCGGTGCGGGTGAGGATCGGGCTGATGTGCGCCTTGACCGTGCCGGCGCTCAGATACAGCTGATCAGCGATGTCCGCGCGAGCGGAGATGAGGCCGCTGAGTGCTCCGGCCTTCCGCGTTGCCGGGGCGATCGTCGCACCGGCGTCCGTGTCCCCATCACGAGCGCGCACAGCAGGGTGTCCGTCCCCACGTCAGGCAATTCGGGCCTGACCGTTCGGCGCAGAGTCTCCACGAGCAGGTCCATGACGTCCGGCTCGAACTCCGTGATCGCCGCGGCCACAGCCGTCGTCCCGACGTGTGCTGCGATCGTCCCTCCCTGGTCCATCGAACATTTTCCTCGAAGCGCGGTGGCCCGGTCGGAACGGCGCTAGGCGTATCCCCGGCGACACCGCGTCTGCCGAACGGCCACACTCCCGGACCGATCGGCACACCGGCTGCGCAACATCAGCGAACAGGCGCACCCCGTCGTCATCACGCAGGGGCAGAACGGCCAGCAGGCGGAGAATATCGACCCCGCCTGTCCGCCGGTCATCAGGGCCCGGAAGTGCGAGCTTCCGGGCCCTGAGATGAACGAACGGCCCGATCGGGACGGGCTGAAGGCCCTCGCCGGGGTCTTTTTACCGTCCTGTCTCGCCACTCGATGACCGGCCTCATGACGCGTGGGGCCGGCCGCGGAATCCGCCCCGAGTCGAGGCGACACCCGAACCGCCACCCATGCGTCCTGTCCGATTCGTCAACCACCGCCGTGGCTGAGACGTCCGCCCCTGCACGGTCTGGTGGGGGAGACCGTGCACAACATCGTGGGACGCCTGGAGGCATCCTTGCCTGACGCATCGCGACAGCCTTCCGGCGGTCGGTCAGTCGGTGTACACCTCGGCCCGGTCCACGCTCACGAACGAGGCCGTCGACTGGGCGTTGTGCTCGCCCGTCACCCGGATCCGCAGGGTGTGCCGGCCGGAGGCGAGTTTCGGGCTGACGTACTGGACGGTCTCACCCGTGCGGATCGCCCCGTAGAAGTCGACCCGGGTCTCCGCCCCGCCGTCGATGCTGAGGGCGGCGATGCCGTTGCCGGTGTCGCGTACCGACAGCAGGGCGATCTGGGTGCCGGTGAAGGTGAAGGTCGCCGTGTTGCCGGCCTGGTCGCTCCAGTGGTCGTCGCTCCAGAAGCACTGCGCGCCGCACCCGGTACCGGAGTTCCAGGCCCCGGTGTAGGCGAGGGTGCCGTCTCCGCTGGAACGGCCGTCGTCGTTGATCCAGTGGTTGCCCGAACCGGGGTCTCCGGAGGGCAGGTTCTGGGTGGCGCCCATGGCGAGCGGGCTGCCCAGGTTCGGGCTGCCGTCGGCGTTCCAGCCGATCTTCTGGGCCCGGCTGGTGCGGTCGGTGTAGGTGTACTGGGACGTCGACTTCGCGTGGTAGACCATCCAGTCCTCCGTACCGTCCGGGGACTTGAAGAAGGCGTGGTGGCCGGGGCCGTAGACACCCACCGCGTCGTTGCGCGAGAAGACCGCTCCGCTGTGCTGCTGCCAGTTGGACGCCACCAGGGGATCGGCGCCGTCGGCCAGGGACAGCATCCACAGTTGGTAGTCGGGCTTTCCGGTGTCGCAGGTCGAGTACGTCATCCAGGTGCGGCCGTTGCGGCTGAGGAACTCCGGCCCCTCGCGCACCTCCGCGCAGCCGCCCGCCGCGTCGATCGCGACCGCGTCGCCGGAGACGGTGTACGGGTTCGCCAGCGGCGCGATGTTGAGCCCGTTGTGCTGGTAGGCGTTGATGCCGCTGTAGGCGAGGTACAGGCGGCCGTTGTGGGTGAAGACGCTGGGGTCGATCGCGAAGTCGTTCGTGTGGTTGGGCGGGATCAGCGCCGACTTGAAGTGGTAGGGGCCGGTGGGGGAGTCGGCGTCGGACTCCAGGACGTAGACGCGGTGGTGGTCGTCGACGCCGTCGTCCGCCGTGTAGTAGAGGTACCAGCGGTCGCCGAAGCGGTAGAACTCCGACGCCCAGATGTTCTGGTTGCGGGAGGGGGTGGTGTCGGCCCAGACGGTGACCGGGTCGGACTCCAGCAGGGTGGCCAGGGACGCCGAGTGCCACATGCGGATGCTGCCGCCCTGGGTCGTGGTCATGTAGTACGAGCCGTGCCAGTACGTCAGGTAGGGGTCGGGCCCGGTGTTCAGCGGATTACGGAACGTCGTACTGGTGACGGCCGCGGCCTGGGGCGCCGCGGTCGCCGTGGGTGTGGAGACGAGCGAGAACACCACGGCCAGCAGCAGGGCGACCAGCGCCGCCGTGCGGGCCGTGCGGGGGGACGAACTCATGTGCGGCTCCAACGGATCGTGGTGGGTGACTGGGGTGGTTGCGCCTTTCAGGAAGGGGGCCGGCTCACTGGCCGCCGAGGCCCGTCGTGGCGACGGACTTGACGATGTGCCGCTGGAAGAACAGGAAGACGACCACCAGCGGCAGTGCGGCCAGCACGGCCGACGCCATCGACTGCGCGTACTGGACGCCGTAGGCGTCCTTCACCGACGTGATGCCGACGGGCAGGGTCATCAGGTCGGGGTCCGAGGTGGAGACGAAGGGCCACAGGAAGTTGTTCCAGGCTCCGATGAACACGAAGATCGCCACCGCCGACAGCATCGGACGGGACAGCGGCAGCAGCACGGACCAGAAGATCCGCACGTGCCCCGCGCCGTCGATGCGGGCCGCCTCCTCCAACTCCCTGGGCAGGGAGTCGAAGTGCTTCTTCAGGATGAACACCATCACCGGCGCCACCGTCTGAGGGAGGATCACCGCCGCGTAGGTGTCGAGCAGGTTCAGGGTCAGCATCTGCTGGAACCACGGCACGATCAGCATCTGCGGTGGCACCAGGACGGCCGCCACTGTGACGGTGAACAGCCATCTGCGGCCCGTGAACCGGGTCCGGGAGAAGGCGTAGCCGGCCATCGCGGACACCGCCACCGTGATCACCGTGACGACGGCCGCGACCAGGAAGCTGTTGAACATCCACAGCGGCAGCTCGCCGCGGTCCCACACACTGTGGAACCCGGCGAGGGTGAACCCGTGCTTCGGCCACAGCCAGTGCACCGGGTCGCTCGCGTCCTGCTCGGACTTGAACGCCGTCAGCAGGCCCCATGCCATCGGCAGCAGCCACAGCAGTGCCAGGACGGTCAGCACCGCGAACGTGACAATCCTGGCGGTGCGGCTCTCGCCGAGGGAGAGATGGGTGCGGCGGGCCTGGGCGCGGTACCGGCGGGCCGCCACCTCGCGGATGACCGGTGAGCGGGGCGCGGACTTCGGCCGGGGGAGGGGCAGTTCTGTGGTGGAGGTCATGTCACTTCTCCCGGCGACGGAGGGCGGCGTACTGCGCCGCGGAGGCGAGGATGACGAGGGCGAAGAACACGTAGCTGATCGCCGAGGCGTAGCCGAGCCGGTAACCGGTGAAGCCGACGTCGTACATGTACTCGATGACCGGGCGCGTGGAGTTGTCCGGACCGCCCTTGGTCAGCAGGTAGATCTGGTCGAAGACCTTCAGCGAGGCCAGGATCTGCAGCACGGTGACGACCACCGTGATCCGGCTCAGCTGCGGCAGCGTGATGGAGAACAGCCGCCGCCAGGCGCCCGCGCCGTCGATCGCCGCCGCCTCGTACAGGTGGTCCGGCACCGACTGGAGGGCCGCCAGGTACAGCAGGAAGTTGAAGCCGACCGTCCACCACAGGGTGGTCAGCACGATCGCCCACATCGCGACCGACGTGTCGCTCAGCCAGGCCACCGAGTCGAGGCCCACCGCGTTCAGCAGCTGGTTGTACAGGCCGAGATCGCCCTGGAAGAGCCAGACCCACAGCAGGCTGACCACACCGACGGGCAACAGGTACGGCGCGAAGAACGCCAGCCGCCACACCCATTGGCCGGGCAGTCCGGTGTGGACCAGCAGCGCCATGCCGAGTGCCACGACGACCAGCGGGACGGTCGACAGCACGGTGAACCAGACAGTGTGGCCGAGCGCCCGCCACATCTCGGCGTCCCGCAGCGCCTCCGAGAAGTTGTCCAGGCCGACGAAGCTCGGCGTGTGGGCCGACAGCGAGGTGTCGGTGAGGCTCATCCACAGTCCCTGGACCAACGGCCAGACCATGAAGAGGGCGAAGAGGACGAGGAAGGGCAGGGCGAACAGCAGGCCGGGGGAGAGGATCCGGCGCGCCGTGAGCGTCCCGGTCCGGGACGGGGGGAGAGGAGAGGACATCGTTGTGCCTCCTGCGCGGATGGTTCGCGGCCGGATCAGGCCGGGCTGGGCGTGGAGAGGAAGGTGTTGAGGCGCCGGGTCATCGCGCGGGCCGCGCGGTCGGGGCTGGTGTCGCCCAGCAGGGCCTGCTGGAGGACCTGGCACATGGCGTTCTGGAAGTCGGAGCCCGCCCCGGCGAACCACACCGACGGGTCGAGTACGACATGGCCGGCGGCCTCGGCGTAGTGCGCCTGCGGTTGGAGCGCGGCGTAGGCGGCGGTCCGGGTCACCGGCCGGTAGGCGGGGATGTGGCCCGCGGTGGCCCAGATCTGACCGGCCTTCAGCAGTGCGGCCACCGCGCGGTGGGTGCGCCGGCGGTGCTCCTCGTCCGGGTGGTCCCGGTGGGGCAGGACGAAGGAGTGCGAGTCGGCGTAGACGGCCGGGGTGCCGAACACCGTGGGGAAGGGCGCCGCGCCGACGTTCTTGTCGGCCGCGCGGAAGGTGCCCAGCTCCCACTCGCCGGAGAGGATCATCGCCGTCTGGTTGTTGACGAAGGAGGCGATGGCGGACGCGTAGTCGAGGCTCTTCGGGTTCACTCGGCCGTCGACCACCTTGGCCATGAAGGCGATCACCTCGGCCATCCGGTCCTCGTCCACCTCGGCCGGCCCGCCCGCGGGCAGTTCGAACCTGCCGCCGGTCTGCCGGTACAGGCCGTAGAACAGCCGCCAGCACTGCGCGGTGTCGGTGACGTAGCCGAACGCGATGCCCTGCTTGCCCGATGCCTTGGCCAGTTCCTTTCCTGCGGCCAGGAAGCCGGCCGGGGAGGAGAACGCGTTCGCGTCCAGCGTGCCGTCGGCGGTCAGCAGGCCCGCCTTCTTCGCCGGTTCCTGGTGGTAGAAGACGATGAAGGGGTGGGTGTCCAGCGGGACGGCGTAGGTCCGGCCGTCGAACTGGGTGCGTGACCACACCGCGTCCGCGAAGTCGTGCGGGGCGATGCCGTACTCGGCCAGTACGTCCATGTCCCACGGGTCCAGCAGCCCGGTGGGTGCGTACCCGGCGAGACGGGACATGTGCGAGACGGCCACGTCGGGCCCGCGACCGCCGGCGGAGGCCATGGCGAGCTTGGTGTAGTAGGGGGTGCCCCACTCCAGGACGGTGCGTTCGATGCGCGTGCCCGGCATGTCGGGCCGTGCCTTGGCCACCATCTCGTTGAGGAGGCCGCCGTCGGCACCGCTGAACAGGTCCCACAGGCGGACCGTCGACCCGTTGCTGGCCGCGAGCGCCGATCCGCAGCCGCTGAGCGCCCCGGCGCCGAGGGCCGTGGAGCCGGCGGCGAGCGCTGTCGTCAGGACACGGCGTCTGGTCGGTCCGTGGCGAGGGACCTGGGCGGGTGTGCCGGTCATGTGCTTCCTTCCCGGTGGGCGGCGGCGTGGGGGACACTTCGGTCCGTGCGGCGGCGCTGCCCACCATGCGTTCTTACATCGATGTAAATCTTGGGCGGGGTACGGTACGTCCGTTCACCGGGAGCGGGGGCCCGGCTGCTACGGCGCCTCCTCATACGCGGCGGGGCGCAGCTGGGCCGCGCGCAACTGTGCGGTGTCGGCCTTCTCGGACCGGTCGAAGCGGTAGACGCCGTTGCGTTCCTGGAAGACGTCGGTGAGCTGCGTGTAGCAGTAGCCGAACATCCCGGGGTCGGCGAGCAGCACGCCGGTCAGACCGCGGAAGCGCTCCACGAACTCCTCCTCGGTGCGCGGCCGTTCGCCGTACCCCCAGGAGCTGCCGGTCTCGTCGCCGGCCGCGGCGGCGGTCTCCGGGTCCCACCAGATCCCGCCGAACTCGCTGCAGAAATACGGCTGCCCGCGATACGGCACCGACCACGCGCGGCCCTCGGGGCCGGTGTTGACGTACGGCCGGTCCTCGGACAGCCCGGCCATGATCTTGGCGAACGCCACCGGGTCCTGCTCGTAGCAGTGCGAGTCGTAGACGTCCGTCTCCGGCACCCGGTGCGCGTAGCCGGAGGCGTCGATGACCGGCCGGGTCGGATCGGCCCGCTTGGTGGCGAGGAACATGCCCCGGGTGACGTCGTCCAGCACGGTGATGCGGTCGTGCAGGTTCTGGTACGTCTCGTTCAGCGGGCACCAGCCGACGATCGAGGGATGCGAGTGGTCCCGCTCCAGCGCCTCCAGCCACTGCGTGACATACGAGGCGTCGGGCCGCTGGTTGTCGTCACGGACACCGGTCTCGCAGCCCCAGTCGCCGAACTCGCCCCACACCAGGTAGCCGAGCCGGTCGGCGTGGTAGAGGTAGCGCTCCTCGAAGACCTTCTGGTGCAGCCGGGCCCCGTTGAACCCGGCCGCGATCCCCAGCTCGATGTCCCGCAGCAGCGCGGCGTCGCTGGGCGCGGTCATCAGCCCGTCCGGGTAGTAGCCCTGGTCCAGCACCAGCCGCTGGAAGACACGTTCCCCGTTGAGCAGCAGCTCCTTGCCGCGTACGGAGACCGAGCGCAGGCCGGCGTAGGAACGGGCGGTGTCGACGACCTCGTCGTCCGGGCCGAGGACCTCCAGGGCGAGGTCGTACAGATGCGGGTCGGCCGGCGACCAGGTCCGCCGCCGGCCCGCGGGGACGGTGAGCACGAGGCGCGGACACAGGTCCAGGTCCGCCCGCCCCTCGGCGGTGACGACCGTGCCGTCGGCGTCGCTCAGCGTGGCGCGCACCCGGTGCCCGGCGACGTTCGCCGACAGCGGCAGTTCCACCAGGAAGGATCCGGTGGCCAGGTCGGGCGTGATGCGGGGGCGGCGCAGGGCGACGGCGCGGGGGACCGGCTCCAGCCACACGGTCTGCCAGATGCCGGTGGTCCGGGTGTAGTGGCAGTGCGAGTTGGCGTACCAGGTGGCCTGCTTGCCGCGGGCCTGCACGGTGTGCCGGCTGTCGCGGGCGCGCACCACGAGGGTCAGTTCCTCGCCGGCCGCGGCCACCTCGCCGAGATCGGCGGTGAACGGCGTGAACCCGCCGCGGTGCCGGGCGACCTCCTGGCCGCCTGCCCACACCGTGGTGTCGTGGTCGACCGCCCCGAAGTGCAGGAGCACCCGGGCGTCGGCCCACTCGGCCGGCACGGTCACCGTGCGCCGGTACCAGACGGCCTCCAGGAAGTCCGTCTCCACGATGCCGGACAGCTCGGACTCCGGGCAGAACGGGACGAGGATGCGGTCGGTCAGTTCGCGGTCGGTCAGGCCGCGTTCGAGGCCGCTGTCGGACCGGTCGGTCTCGAACTGCCACTCGCCGTTGAGATTCAGCCAGGCGTCCCGCGTGAACTGCGGCCTGGGGTACTCGGGGCGGGGTGGCGCGTCCGGGAGATACGGGTCGGGCATGGTGCTCCTCGTGACGAGAGTGCAGGTCGGTGCGTGGTGGAGGTCGTGCGGGGTCATGGCACCATGTTGATTACATCGATGTAAATAGCCCGGACGCGGTTTGTGTGCGACCGACTGGCCGGAAAATGACGCACAACGGTCGGTACGATCAAGAGAGTTCGGAAGGAAGGGCAGCGTGGCGGCCAGACCGAGGATCAAGGACGTGGCGGAGTACGCCGGCGTCTCGCCCAAGACCGTCTCCAACGTGATCAACGACTATGAGCACGTCTCGGAGCGGACCCGCACGGTCGTCCGCGAGGCGATCGACGCCCTCGGCTACCGCGTCAACATCGCCGGCCGTCAGTTGCGCCAGGGCCGTACGGGCATGATCACCCTCGCGGTGCCCGAGCTCGACGTCGCCTACTTCTCCGAGCTGGCCCGGCACGTCATGGAGGTGGCCGGGAGCAACGGCCGGACCGTGCTGATCCACCAGACCGGAGCGGAACGTGACCGCGAACTGGCCGCGTTGCACGGTTTCGACACGCAGTTCTGCGACGGGGTGATCCTCAGCCCGCTCTCCCTGCTGCCCCACGACCTCGCCACCCGCGACCGTCGGATGCCCGTCGTGCTGCTCGGTGAACGCTCCGCCGAGGGACACACCGACCACGTCGGCATCGACAACGTGCGCGCCGCGCGTGAGGCCACCGAGCACCTGCTGTCCCGCGGACGGCGCCGCATCGCGGTGGTCGGCGGTGCGGTCCGCGGCCAGCAGGGCACCGACCGGCTGCGCACCGACGGCTATCGCCAGGCTCTGGCGGCGGCGGGTGTGCCCTTCGACGCCGGCCTGGTGGTACCGGTGGAGGCCTACCACTGGAGGGACGGCGCCGAGGCGGCCGCCCGGCTGATGCGCGACGGATCTCCCCCCGACGCACTGCTGTGCCTGAACGACAACATGGCGCTCGGTGCCCTGCGGGGCCTGCACGAGGCCGGGGTACGGGTGCCCGGCGAGGCGGACGTGGTCGGCTTCGACGGTATCGAGGCTGCCGGCTTCAGCGTGCCCAGCCTCACCACGGTCTCGCCCGACAAACGGGAGATCGCCCGTACGGCGGTGTCCCTGCTGCTGAACCGCATCGACGCCCCGGACTCGGGCGTCCCCTGCCGGGACGTGGTGATCGGCCACCGGATCGTCGTCCGGGAGAGCAGCGGAGGCTGACGCCGACGGAGGGACCACCGGCTCGCCGCGAACGCGGCCCGGAGTCCGGCGGTCCGGAGGAAACCGGCGGCCCGTGGCGGTGACGGTCCCCAAGCCCGCCGCGAACCGGGCGAAGCGCTGCCTGCCGTGCGGACGGCCGGGGGCGGGCAGAGCCGTCGGCGCCAGCTGCGGAAGACCGGCGTGGCCCGAACCGGATGCCCTGCCGCGTGTGGCCTTTCCGCGATGGGCCGTCCGCAGCCCCGACTACGACCCTGTGCCGGCCGCCGCCGCGTCGTCATGGGATTCCGCTGCGTGTGGGATCACGCTCCGGTGCACCGTCAGGTTCTCGACGCGGTAGGACAGTTCGGTGGTCTCGGGGTCGGGGCGGGGGTGGTAGCGGCCGGCGCATACGGAGAGGTTGACGACGAGGTAGGCGTACCACCCGGTTCCGACGCCCCGTTCGTCGGCGAAGACCTGGGTGCCGTTCAGTGTCCAGACGACACTGCACCGGCCGAAGGTCACTCCGAGGTCGACTACGGCGCCCGGACTCACCGCCGGGTGGTGGAGGTACGTGTGTCCTTCGCGGACGTGGTTGGTGAGCTCCAGCAGGTCGGGGTTGTCGGGGTGGTACTCGAAGACGTCGACCTCGTTGCCTCCGTCGCGCCAGGTCCAGATCGCCGGCCAGGCACCCAGTCCGGTGGGCAGGCAGACGCGGGCCTGGAGCCGGTCCCCGGTACGGACCGTGAAGGCCTCGTCGCTTCCCTCGGTGGTCAGCAGCCCGGTGTTCCACCAGCCGTCGGTCCTGGGGGTGGCGCGGAAGGTGCCGGTGCGGGAGTAGGCCGGGTCGGGGGTGAGGTGGTCCAGCTTGTTGTCACCGGGGTTGGTGGGGCCGCCGTCGGGATAGGCCCAGGAACGGCCTGCAACCCATTGGCGGGTGGAGGTGAAATCGGCCGTGAAGACGACATCGCTCACATACGGCTCCCTCGGTGGCGGACACGGTGTCGAGTGCCGCAGTGCTGCCCGGCCCGGCGGCCGGACATGCGGTGGGCGCCGAAGCCCGGGGGATCCTCCCACCTGCGGGTGACGTGCCCGGCGTCCGCGCCCGAACGCCTACGTGGTCCACGAACACGTTCTCCCGACATGTGCCCGGCGCCGGCAGCACCCCTCCCGACCTCCGCCCGTCGCTCACGGACCCGGAACCCCTGGCCCACAGTCACCGACTGTCCGGCAGCCTTCCGGTGTGACCGACGGCTTCGGCTCCTCAGACGCTGGGCCGCAGGTCTCCGCGAGGCATTCCCCGACGCGGCAGTCGCGTGCCCTTTCGGGGCTGCGTTCCGTTCCACCACCCGTTGCCGATCTGGATGTACGCGTAGTCGTTGCCCGGGAAGGACGAGCCGGCGAAGGTGCCATCGCCGAACCGCCCCAGCCGACCACCGAGCTGCCGGGCGTTCCGCAGTGTCCGGCGCTGACGAAGCCGCCGACCACGGAAAATCCTATGGAGCAGCGGGTGTTGCCATTGATGTAGTGGGGTCGCCGCCGACGGTGCCCGCGGCGAGGGCACGGTTGTTGGTGAGGTCGCTGGCGAGCAGGGCCAACAGCCCGAGCGCCGTGGCTTCGTTGCCGCGCCCTTCTCGGCTGACGGCTTCCTCCCAGCGGTCTTCTTCGCCGTGGTCTACTTCTTGGCCGAGACCTTGGCGGCGGGTGCCTTCGGGGCGGCCCGCAGGGGATCCTCCTGCCGCTTCCTGGTCCTGCCGCGGCTTCGGAACGGCCCGCGATGCCTCGGACTCGGCCACTGCGGGGGCGCTGCCGTCAGGCTCGTGCTGTCCGTCCACGCGCTGAACGTGTCCCCAACTTGTGCGGGCCGAGCTGGGTCTCGGCCCGCACACGGTGTCGTGCGGGGTCGCAGGTGACCTCGCCGGCTCAGCCCGCGTAGGTCGCGAACAGTTTGGAGAACTGGTACGGGGTCTGCGGGATGTTCGTGCACTCGCTCAGGCCACCGGTGCAGGCGTTCCCGTCGCGGGTGACGTCCCAGAAGCCCAGCTCGCCCAGGTGGTTCTGGCGGGCGAAGGTGAGCACCTGCTGTGCGTCGGCGACGGTGAACACCTCGCTGGCGGTGTCGTTCTGGCCGAGCATCGGAGTGAGGCCGACCATGGCCCAGGTCTGGGCGGTGGTGAGGTTCGGCCACACCGAGGCGATCTGGGCGCGGGTCGAGGTCGCGGCCTGGATGGCGTACGTGCCCATCTTCCCGGACGGGCTGGGTGCGGCGCTGTCGCCGTAGTCCATGGCCATCAGGTTGACGGTGTCGACGTTCAGGTTGTGCGACTTGGCGGAGTTGAGGATGTAGACGCCGTCCGCGGTCAGGCCGCTGGGCAGGACCGGGAGAGTGAGCGTGACCTTGAGGTCGCGGCCCTTGGCGCGCTGCGCGGCCTGGACGGCGGCGACGGCCGTCGAGCGCCGGTCGATCGAGGCGTGGTCGACCGTCGCGGCGCCCTCGATGTCGAAGTCCACGCGGTCCAGGGCGTAGGCGTCCACGACCTTCTGGTACTGCGCCTGGAGCGCGGTCGTGCTGGTGCAGGCGAGGGCGAGTTCGGTGCCCGCCTCGCCACCGAAGGACGGACGCACGTCACCGTCCATCGCGCGCAGTGAGTCGAAGTCCGCCCGGTCCCAGGCCGCGCCCGGGTCGAAGGAGTTGAACCAGCTCGCGTTGCAGCCGGTCGACCCGGCGGTGATGAAGCCGAGCGAGAACTGCCGCAGCCCGGTGTTCGTGGCGATCTGCGTGAGGTTCGGCGTCGGGTAGGCACCGAGGTCGATGAAGGGGGCCGCGATGCCGGGCGTGGTGCCGCTGCCCGCGGTCGCGGTGAGCGTCGCGGAGTGCGCCGACTGGTTGTTGGAGTCGTCGAGCGCGGTCACCGAGAAGCTGTGGCTGCTGCCGGGGAGCAGGCCGATCACCGTGAAGGTGGTGCCGGTGCCGGAGGTGGTGGCGATGACGTTACTGCCCTCGTAGACCCGGTAGCCGACCACGCCGACGTTGTCGGTCGAGGCATTCCAGCCCAGCGTGACGCTGCCGGGGCCGGTGTCCCGGACGGCGAGGCCGGAGGGGGTCGAGGGTGCGACGGTGTCGGCGGGGACGCCGGCGCAGGGGCCGTTGTTGATCAGACAGGTGCTCGGTGGGACGACGGAGCCGCTGTAACTGAAGTCCAGGCCGGCGACGGGCGCGGAGTCACCGGGGGCGAGCGGGGTCTCCCAGGTGGGGGAGGTGATGGTGTACTGCGTCCCGCTGTGGGTGAGCGTGCCGTTCCACGAACTGGTGACGGCCTCGGTGGCGGGCAGGGTGAAGGTGATGGTCCATGAACTGACCGTGTGGGTGGACTTGTTGGTGACCGTGTAGCCGCCCTCGAAGCCGGCACCCCAGGTGGAGGTGATGCCGAAGGAGGCGATCAGACCGGTGTTGTCGGCCGCGTGGGCGGCCGGGGTGGCGAACGTGGCCATGCCGCCGACCATCAGGGCGGCGGTCAATGCGGCGCGCAGCGACGCACGTCTCATGCGGATGCTCCTCCGTGGGGCGAGGCCGCGCACGGCGTCGCGCCGGTACGCGGATTGCGGTGCCCTGCACGCCCGTCGCACGGTGGAGAGGTGCGGGTGGGGAGGAGCCGTGCGACGTGATCAGGGCGGGGTGAGGCAGGGGAAGACCGTCGAACGGCGAGCCGTGAAGTTAATCGGAAAGTTTCCTTACATCTGCCTGCGTAGCGAAGCGTGGCTGGCGGCGTTGGCCGGCGTCAAGAGATGCGGGAAAGATTCGTCTAGACCAATTCCCGCCCTGGGGGCGCGAGTTGCCACCGGAGGCGGTCGCGGACGATGTTCTCGGCGTCCGCCACGATCGCCATGATGGCGCGGACCACCGCCTCACAGCTCTCCACCTGCCGATGAGGCCCTGTGCCTGACCGGCCCACCACATGCCGCTCTCGACGTGGCCGGGCCTTCATGTTCGGGTTGACCGGCGCCTCTTCGGTCGCTCGAACCGGGCCCTCATGTCGATCGATCCGGAAGACCAGGACGTAGACCTGCCAGACCTGGTCGACAAAGGGGAGCGCCGTGGCGAGGCCGGCCCGCGTGAGGTCGGAGGTCACCACCACCGCCTCCTTCCGGACCCTGCTCACCGGGCTGCTTGAGGGGCGCCGACGTCACGGGAGCGCGGGAGGGGGGTTCCCGTTGTTCACAAACCGGCGACCCCA
>NZ_JBHXME010000169.1:0-23927 GCF_042721125.1 Streptomyces sp. NPDC058469 | reverse complement strand
GGCTGCACGTCCACGACACCGTGACCACGGCCGTCGCCCCCGGCGCGGTGACCCCGGCCTCCTCGGACCACTTCGCCGTCTTCACCCCGTACTTCCGCCAGTGGTCCGGGCAGCACCTGCGCGCCCCGCTGGCCGCACCGCGCACCGTGCGGGTCCCGGACGGCGTCGGTTCCGAGGAGCTGCCCTCGCGTGCCGGTGTCGCGGGTCTGTCACCGGGCCTGGCGACCGGCGGGGAGACCGAGGGCCGCAGGCTGCTGAGCCGGTGGCTGCGCAACGGCATCGCCGCATACGAGGACCTGCACGACGCCCTCGCCGCAGACGCCACCTCCCGCCTCTCTCCCCATCTCCACTTCGGCACCCTCTCCCCCGTCGAACTGGTGCACCGTGCACGGCAGTTGGACGGACCGGGCCCCGAGGCCTTCGCACGGCAGCTCGCGTGGCGGGACTTCCATCGGCAGGTGCTGGCAGCCAGGCCCTCGGCCGCCGGGGCGGATTACCGTACGAAACACGACCGTTGGCGGTCCGACCGCACGGCGCGCGAGGACATCGCGGCCTGGAAGGAGGGCCGTACCGGCTATCCGCTGATCGACGCGGCGATGCGCCAACTGCGCCACGAGGGCTGGATGCCCAACCGTGGACGCCTGCTGACGGCGAGCTTCCTCACCAAGACGCTCTACGTCGACTGGCGCGTCGGCGCCCGGCACTTCCTCGACCTCCTGGTCGACGGCGATGTGGCCGACAACCAGCTCAACTGGCAGTGGATGGCGGGCACCGGCACCGACTCGCGCCCCAACCGGGTCCTCAACCCCGTCACCCAGGCCAAGCGGCACGACCCGGACGGCGCGTACGTCCGCCGCTGGGTGCCCGAACTCGCCCGGCTGGAGGGCCCGTTGGTGCACGAGCCGTGGAAACTCAGGGGACTTGACCGTGCCGCACTCGGGGACTATCCGGATCCGATCGTCGAACTCGCCGACGGGCTGGCGCGGTTCAGGCGAGGCCGGGCGGGTGACTGAGGTCCCCCTGTCAGTGCCGTGTCTCGTACACCCCGTACGTCCCGGACACGATGTCCACGGCGTCCTTCAGGGTCGTTGGCCGCAGCGCTCCCCGCGCCGAAGGGCCGGACCAGCCGGGACCGGCCAGCACCACCGAGGGCTGTCGCCGGGCACCCTTCACTCCCCAGCGGATGTCGGCGAGGTGCCGGGCCAGCGGCAGGCTCGCCGTGGAGCGTGCCTGCGCCCACAGGACGACGGCCGCCGGTCCCAGCCGCCGTACCGCCGCGGTGAGTGCTTCTGCGGGTACGGCGGCGCCGAACATCCTTGTGGGGAGGCCGAGTTCACCCAGTGCGGCGTTGAGCGCCTCGGTGGGGAGGGTGTGTTGCTCGCCGGGCACGCAGGCCAGGACGACGGGCGAGACGTCCACCTGTCGCCCGGGAAGCGAGGTGTGTCGGCGCAGGACCGTGGAGACGTGCCAGGACAGCAGGTGCTCCACCTCGACGTAACGGTCCCCGGACGACGCCCACTTGCGCCCCACCGCGTGCAGGGTCGGCACCATCACCTCCTGCCAGGCGACGACGATGCCGTACTGGCCGACGGCATCGGCCAGTTGACGCTCGACGGCCGGTGCGTCGGCCGCACGGCGGCGCGCGCCAGGCCACGGCACTCCTGGCGTACATCACCGAGGGGCAGCGCGCCGGGGGCCCGCGACTCCCGGGGCCGTACGGCCATGCGCTCCGCGTGCGAACCGGCGGCACCCTTCGCCACCTGTGCCGCCTCGGCGGGCGGCACGCCCGACGAGGTCAGCCGGCACATCGCCTCCAGCAGCGCCACGTCCCGCGAGGTCCAGCGCCGGTGCCGTCCCTCGGCGCGGACCGCGGGCCCGATGCCGTAGCGACGCTCCCAGGACCGCAACGTGGTCGGCGCCACGCCCAGCCGACGGGCCAACGCGCCGGTCGTCAGGGGCACTTCGGCCGCTGACGGGTTCACCGCGTCCCTGTCGGCGGGCATTTCGCTCATCCGGCGACTGTACGACGCAGAATCGACGCGAGTTGAGGGCCTTGATCCCTGGCTCCCACGATGACCGCACCGGGGCGGTCGCCGTCCCAAGTGAGGAGCCGTCGTCATGAGCCCGCAGCCCGGCGTCATCCGCCCGAGCCCGGCGGCGGAGTCGCTCACCGACGAGGAGTTGGCCCGGGGGCTGGTGTCGGGGGACGCGGATTGTCTGGCCGCCGCGTATCACCGCTGGTCGCCGCTGGTGCACAGCCTGGCCCGGCGCTCGTTGGGGGACACCACGGAGGCCGAGGATGTGACGCAGCAGGTGTTCCTCGGGGTGTGGCGCGGGCGGCGGGCTTTCCGCCCTGAGCGTGGCGCGATCGGCGGCTGGATCGTCGGTATCGCCAGGCGCAGGATCGCCGACGCGCTGTCCGCCCGTACGCGTCGCCTGCGTCTCGTGACCGCCGCCGGCTCGTCGCCGGCCCTCGCCGATCCGGTCACCCCGAAGACCGAGACGGCTCTCGACCGCGTCCTCGTCCTGCACGAACTGGCCAGGCTGCCCGAACCGCAGCAGCGGGTACTGCGGCTGACGTACTACGAGGACCTGACCCAGACCCAGATCGCGCGGCGCACCGGCTGGCCGCTCGGCACGGTCAAGAGCCACGCACGACGCGGGCTCCACCAGTTGCGACGCCGCCTCCAGGACGACAAACAGCCTGACCACTACACATAAAGGCGAAATAAGAGCACTATGGAGATAAGCGGCTTTTACCGCATACCGCACCAGACGCGGTCAGGCCAGCAAAGTCAAAGGAGACGAGTCATGGCCAACGTCTCGCACACCAGAGGTGACATAACGAGCCACCCTGATGTCTCCGAAATGCAGGCGCGCTACGCCCGCATGCTCGGTGGACGCGATGTGGCGCTCGTGGACGGGCCGGTGTTCCTGCTCGGTCTGTACTGCGCCGTGTCCCCGTGGATACTCCACTACACGACGAGCCAACCCGCGCTCGTGCCGCACAACCTGATCGTCGGCATCGCTATCGGGCTGCTGGCCCTCGGGTTCACCAGGGCGCCGGAACGGATGTACGGCCTCAGCTGGGCGATGAGCGCCCTGGGTGTCTGGATGATCGTCTCGCCGTGGATCGTCGGCAGCAATCCCGACAAGGGCGTCATCCTGAACAACGTCATCATCGGCGGACTGGCCGTACTCATGGGCCTGGTGTGTGCCGGTACGGCGGCGCGGAGCACTCCCAAGCCGTAGAAGCACACCCCGGAAACAAGCCGTAGAAACCCGAAAGGAAGGCACGCCCCCTTTCAGCGCCCCCTTCAGTGGTCGCCCGGCACCAGCCACGGCGCCTGCGGGAGGGGGCTGCCGGTTTCGAGGACCGACTTCAGGTTGGACAGGACCGCCGGCCAGCCGCCGGACACGTCGGACAGTTCGCCCTGGTCGGCGAGGTCCTCGTGGGTGACGGTGAGGCGCACGATGTCCTCGTGGCGCCGGATGTCGTAGGTGACGCGGGAGTACGTGTCCTCCTGGCCCTCGTTCTCCGGCGAGGTCCACGTGGTCACGAGGCGGGTCGGCCGCTCACTCTCCACCACCGTGCCGACGACGTCGGCGATGCCGGAGCCGTCCGTACGCACGTGTTCCCAACGGGAGCCCGGCTGCCAGTCGGACACGTTGCTGTGGCCCCAGTAAGCGGCGGTCAGGTCGGCGTCGGTGAGCGCGTCCCAGACCCTCTCGGGGGTGCTCGCGATGTAGGTGACGTAGACGAATGTCGGTTTGTCGGTCATGGCTTCCTCGGCTCGTCGCTTCAGGGCTTCGAGCGCGCGCAGTCGCGGGCGCTCGAACTTGTCGATCCAGCGCTCCTGGATCTCGTGCAGCGGGACCGGATTGAGGTAGTGCAGCTTCTCCCGGCCGCGCCGCACCGTGCTGACCAGGTTGGCGGCCTCCAGGACGGCCAGATGCTGGGTCACCGACTGACGGGTCATGTCGATGCGCCCGCACAGCTCGCCGAGCGTCTGCCCGTTGTGCTCGTGCAGCCGGTCCAGCAGGCGCCTGCGGGTCTCGTCGGCCAGGGCCTTGAAGACCGCGTCCATCCCTGAGTCATGTTCGGATCGCACACCCAACGTTATGCAGGCAGTTGCCTGCATGTCAAGGAGTGCCTTCGTCCGATGCGAGCCGGTCCTCTACGGCGCCTCAGCGCAGGAACGTGCCCAGCTCGCGCCGGTGCGCGGCCACCCAGTCGTGCGCGTCCCGGATCTCGTCCACGACCCCGCTCGCCCGCAGGCCGGCCATGCCCCGTTCGCCGCGCTCGGCACCGGACTCGATGCCTCGCCAACACCGGTCCTGCCACCACAGGACGGTGTCGAGGAGCCGGTCGGCGTCGTCGAGGCCGTACGCCTCGCAGATCAGCGCGATCCGGCGGGCGGTTGCGGGTACGTCGGTGATGTCCGGGCCGAGGTCCAGGTACTGCCAGCAGACGTGGGCGACGTCGTGGACGCGCTCGCCGGGGGCGGCGAGGTCCCAGTCGACGAAGGCCACCGGGTGCCAGGCGCTGTCGTAGACGGTGTTCTTCGGAGCCAGGTCGTTGTGGCAGACGACGTCCTGGTCACCGGCCTGCGGTGTGCCGTGCGTCAGATCGTGGAAGGCACGGACGAGCCGTACGACGTGCGCCAGGCTGTCGTCGGTGCGGGCGGCGGACCGTTCCTCGGGGCTTACGGCCGCCCTGCCCTCGATGTACTGGAACATCTCCCGCCCTCGCTCGTCCGTGCCGAGGAAGCGCGGTGCCCCTGACCATCCCCGGCGCTCGAACACGTCGAGCAGTCCGGTCACGAAGGCCGACCGTTCCGGCGGGGCCGGAGTGCGCCGTACGGTGTCCCCGACGCGTACGACCTGGTTGACCGCGCCTCCGCCGAGCGCCGGCTCCTCCACGTGGCCCGCCTCCCCGAAATCGTTCGACCGCACGAGTATCGCTTGGCACGCTGCTCGCATGAATCATGCGGAGGCACTGCTCATCGGGGGACGCGCCGGGGTCGGGAAGACGACCGTCGGATGGGAAGTATCGGCGCGGCTGCGAGCGGCGGAGATCGCCCATGCCGTGATCGACGGGGACTTCATGGGGCAGGTGCATCCGGCGCCGGACGGCGATCCGCACCGGGCCGCGATCGGCGAGGCCAACTTGACGGCCGTGTGGGGGAATTACGCCGCGCTGGGGTACCGACGCCTCGTGTACACGAACACGGTGAGCGTGCTCGACGAGACGGCCGGGCAGTTCCGTAGGGCGATGGGCGCGGACGTGCGGATCGTACGGGTGCTGCTGACCGCCTCCGACGAGACGGCTGCCTCGCGGCTGAACGGGCGTGAGATCGGTAGCGAGTTGGGGCACGAGTTGGCCAACAGTGCCCGCAAGGCACGGGTGTTGGACCAGCGCGCGCCCGTCGGCACCGTGCGGGTGGTGACCGACGGGCGCTCCGTCGTCGATATCGCGGGCGAGGTGCTGGCCGCGACCGGGTGGGTCAGCGGCCGCTAGTGCGTCGCCCGGGTGACTTCGCCGGGTTGGTGGGTGTGGGACGGTGGGGCGCATCCGTTCCGGCCTCGTGGACGCGTGGTGGCAGAGCCGGTCAGGGTCCGCCGGTTATCCGATCACGAGGGCCGGAAACTGCAGCAGGTCGTGCGGCGCGGGACCATGAACACGGTGCGCTACCGCCGCGCGATGATGCTGCCGGCCTCGGCCGGAGGGACCGGGTCCCGGTCATCGCCCAGCCGGCGGCCGTGGACGAGGACACCGTGCGCGACGTCATCCACCGGTTCAACGAGATCGGTCTGGCCTGCCTGGATCCTCAGTGGGCGGGAGGCTGTCCCCGCCGGCCACCGTCGCGGGCCGGACGATCGTCCCGGGGCGTGAGGCCCTGCGGTGCCCGCCGGCCTGACGCGGCGTCACCTTCCAGCGCACCAGCACCTGGAAGGAGTCCACCGACCCCGACTACGACACCAAGCTCGACCGGATCAAGTACCTGCTGGAACACGCGCCGAAGCACCTCTTCGCGTTCGACGAGTTCGGCCCGCTCGGCATCCTCCCCACCGCCGGCACCACCCTGGCCAGACCCGCGCCCTGCACGCCTGCCTGCGCCGGCGCACCACCCACGCCCGCCACCCGGCGAAGTTACTCGGTCACCGCCCTAGCTGGGCTCGGCCGGAGGTGGTGCGGGCACCCGGAAGGCGTTGAGCAGAGCCGACGTCGCGAGGTATGCGCCGATCAGGTTGACCATGTCCAGGACGCCGGTCTGCCCCACCGCGTCGACCGCGAGGCGGTACGTGTCGTCGCAGACGGACCGCGTGCGTGCCAGTTCGTCGGTGAAGCGGTGGACCGCTGCCTCGGCGGACGAGAAGTCGGCACTCGAGCGCCCGGCGACGACAGCCTCGATCACCGGCTCCGCGACGCCGGTGTGCCGGGCCATCGCGGTGTGGACGTAGATCTCGTACTCGCAGTTCCACACCGCCCCGACGGTGAGGATGACGATCTCACGCAGAGGCGCGGCCAGGGACGACTGGGCCTGGTCGGCGAGGACCCAGGCCAGGAAGGCCATGCCGACGGCGGGGCGGTGCATGAACGCGTTGAACGGGCCGATCGGATCTCCTTCGGCCGTGGCCGCGACGGCTCCCGCCTCCCGGGCCCACGGCACCACCTCGGCCCGTATGCGTCGCCGCGCGGCGAGCTGGTCCTCGGTGAGCGGACCGCGGGAGGCCAGGGGCAGTCGCCCGCCCCAGTCCCGGTCTCGGGTCGATGGCTGAGCGGCGCCGGTCATGACGCGGCGAAGTCGGTGATGAGATCGGACAGGGCCTGGGGCGCCTCCAGCGGCACCTGATGGCCGGAGTCGACCGATGCGATCGTGACGTTGGACAGGTGGGGCACCGTCAGCTTGTTCTGCATCTCCAGGCCCCAGACCGGGTCGCTGTCGGCGACGATCAGCAGGGTCTCGACGTCGATCGGCGCGGCGCGCTCGGTCCAGTCCTCGTAGATCCCCTTGTTCAGCCAGGCATCCCAGGCCTTGCGGTTCATCCGCGCGTAGTCCTCGCAGGTGCGGTCGAACACCTCCGGCGTCAGCGGCACCGCGGTGCGGTCCAGCACGAACTTCTCCGCGTCGGCGTGGTCCCTGCGACTCTCGAACAGGTCGCGGGGCAGGTCCTCGCCGCCGACCTCCTGCCCGAGCGGGGTGGGGGTGATCAGCACGAGCTTCGCCGGGGGATGCTTGAGCCCCAGCTCCGCGCCCGCGCGGCTGGCGAGGATCTGCATGACCTTGCCGGTCATCGAGTGGCCGACCAGCACGTAGTCGGTCAGGCCGAGCTCGTTGATCGTGGCGGCGAACGCGGCGGCCATCTCGGCCATCGTGTAGCCGGGGATCTCGCGCGCCTCGCCGTGGCCGGGCGCGTCCACCGCGACGACCCGGAACTGCTCCGACAGCGGAGCACTGGCCTCGATCCATTCGCGGCGGGCGAAACTGAACGAGTGCGAGGCCACGAGGGTGCGCCCGGGGCGCTTCGCATGGGGCTGCTGAGGAGTGTCGGTGAGGGGAAGCATGGTTCTAACCTCCGGTTGTCTTCGGTGCGGGGGACGGTGTGGTCGGTCGGGTGAGGATCAAGCCCTGTAGGGCGGTGCGGGCCAGGTGCACGCAGGAGTCCACGTCGACGGGCTGGTGGCCGAGCAGCAGGCGGAACGCTGCCGGGCCGAACAGCAGATCGATCGCCGCGTCGGGCTCGACGTGCGGGTCGAGCTCGCCGCGCGCGACCCCGCGTTCCCACAACTCGCGCAGCGCCGCACGGCGCGGCTCGAAGAACCGGGAGTTGAGCAGGTCGGCGGTACCGGGTTCCAGCACGGCGGCGGCGACCAGCTGGGCGAAGACGATGCCGTCGCGGCCTTGGTAGTACTCGGCCAACCGGGCGACGGCCTGGACCAGGTCGTGCGCGCTGTCCCCGGTCTCGACCAGCGGCACCAGGCGGCCGATGTGCGCGGCGAAGGCCTCGATCGCCAGCGCGGTGCGGTGCGGCCAGCGCCGGTAGATCGTCGGCTTGCTCACACCGCTGCGGCGGCTCACCGCCTCGACCGTGCATGCGGCGACGCCGCCTTCCAGGAGCAGTTGCGTGGCGGCGGTGAACACGAGCTCCTCGTGCTCGGGCTCGCGAGGCCGTCCCCGGCCGCGGGTCTGCGGGCCGGTCACGACTGAGCCCGGGGTCGGACGGCCTGCAGCGGGCCGTGCCGCTCGCCGGACACTTCCCGGGCGAGCGAATCGAGCCGCGCCAGCACCGCGTCGTCCAGCGAGATCGTGAGCGCGGCCACGTTCTCGTCCACGTGCCGCGGGCTGCTGGTGCCCGGGATGGGCGCCACGGAGATCCCGAGCTGCCGACCGCGGGCGTGCACCCAGGCCAGTGCGAGCTGCGCGCCGGTGACGCCCAGCTGCGCCGCCAGCGCGCCCACCGTCTCGGCCAGCCGCCGGTTGGCGACGGCGTGATCGCCCTGGAACCGGGGATGGACGCGTCGGGAGTCGTTCTCACCCAGTGCGCCCGGATCCACCTTTCCGGTCAGGAAACCGCGCCCCAGCGGCGCGTACGGCACCAGGCCGACGCCGAGTTCGGCCATGGCCGGTACGACGGCTTCGACCTCCCGGCTCCACAGGGAGTACTCGCTCTGCACCGCGGCGATCGGGTGCACGGCGTGCGCCTGCCGCAACTGGTCCGCGTCGACCTCGCACAGCCCGAGGTGGCGCACCTTGCCCGCGGCCACCAGCTCCGACATCGCCTCAACGGTCTCGGCGAGGTCGACATCCTGCGGTGGCCGGTGCAGGTAGTACAGGTCGATGTGGTCGACGTCCAGGCGCAGCAGCGAGGCGTCGCAGGAGCGGCGCACGTAGTCCGGCTCCCCGCGCACACGGCGACGGTGATCGCCCGCCGAGCGGTCGATGCCGAACTTGGTGGCCACCACGACGCCCTCGCGCCGGTCCGCGATCGCACGGCCGAGCAGGACCTCGTTGTGCCCGGCACCGTAGATGTCGGCGGTATCCAGCAGCGTGACACCCAGATCCAGTGCGCGGTGGACGGCCGAGAGGGACCGATTCCAGTCGGACCGGCCGTAGTACTCGCTCATGCTCATACAGCCCAGTCCCTGCGCCGAGACGTGAAGTGATCCGAGCGTGGTGTGGAGCATCGCAACCTCCTTTACGTTACGACACGTAATCTAAATGAGGTTCCGCCGAACCGCAACACCCGGGTTCCGGGACACAGCCGACAGGGCACAGAACCGCCGTGGAAAGGTCCAGGTCCGAGGCGTGGTCCGGGCGAAGACGATGCGCGCGGCCACGGATTCCGGCGAGGTGGATGTAGACGCGGGGGTCTTGTCGGCAAGGAAAACAGGAACCCGGCGACGCGGGACCGCGGAGTGTCGCGAGAACAACCTGCGCGAGCGCGACTATGACGTTGGCCCAGATCAGGGCCGGCGCGCACCACCCGCGCAAGGGCAGCGGTCCTCGGCTTCACCGCCTGGGGGTTCGTGGTGGTGGGCGCTGCCGAGACTCTCCTGCACACCCACGACATCACTCAGGGACTGGACCTGCCCTGGCTGCCCCCGGTCCAGGTTCTCCTGTGGTGCACCGGCGGAGGCGAGCCGGAAGGCCGCCTCCGCCGAACTTCACGGACGTGGCAGGCGGCAACCGCAGACCGACTGGCCCACGAGCACCGATCCGCACTTCCGGACGCGGCGAAACTTCCCGGTCAGAGCACTGGTTCCGCGTCCGGGGCCGCTTCGACCAGGTACTCCTCCGTGATCTCCTTCGGGCCGAACGGCCACACCTTCTCGAAACGGGCCCAGATCACGAACGCCACGCAGCCCAGGGCCAGCCAGGCCAGGGACCACTCGATGGGGTGGCGGCCCGGCGAGTTCCGGTCCGCGTAGCCGTAGATCACGCACCAGCCGACGAAGGCGACGATGCTCGGCACGGGGTAGAGCCACATGCGGTAGGGGCGGCGGAGGGTCGGCTGGCGTTTGCGCAGGACCGTCAGGGCGATGATCTGGGCCAGTGCCTGGACGATGACCATGACGGTGGTCAGGAGTTGGATCAGGGTCGCGAGGTCGGTGTGGCGGCCGATCAGGAAGCCGATCGCCGTGATCACGCCCATCGTGGCCAGGCCCAGCATCGGGAAGCGGTGCTTGGGATGGAGTTTGGCGTAGGGGCGGAAGAAGACGCGTTCACGGGCCGCGTCGTAGGGGACCCGGGAGCCGCCGAGGAGGCCGGTGAAGACCGAGGCGAAGGCCGTGATGAGGATCAGGACGGTGACCGTGTCGGCGGCGCCCTTGCCCCAGGTCTTCTCCAGGACCGCCGAGGCCACCGAGGTGGAGGCGATGTCGTTCACGTTCGTCATCCGGTGCCAGTCGATGACACCGAGCGTGCCGATCTGCAGCATCAGGTAGATCGCCATGATGCCGACGATGGAGAAGAGGATGGAGCGCGGCAGCGTACGGCCGGGGTCCTTGATCTCGGCGCCCATGTAGGCCGTGGTGTTGTAGCCGAGGTAGTCGTAGATGCCGATGGTCAGGCCGCCGGCGAAGCCGAGCCAGAAGTGGTCGCTGCCCAGGTCGAAGGCGTGCGCCGGGTAGGTGAAGGCGAGGTGCGCGCTGAAGTCGCTCGCGGCGGCCACGATGACCAGGAACACCGAGGCGATCATCACGGTCCACATCACGGCGGTGATGCGGGCGATGTTCTCGATGCCGCGCCACAGCAGGAGGATCACCAGGGCGATGACGCCGAGGCCGATGAGGTCGCCGGACGTCCTGCCCAGGTCCGGTGCCAGATAGCCGAGATACTGCACGAAGCCGACCACGCCGGTCGACATGATCAGCGGGATGAAGAGCATCGCCGTCCAGACGAACAGGAACGGCATCAGCCGGCCGGTGCGGTACTGGAAGGCCTGGCGCAGATAGACGTAGCTGCCGCCGGAGCCGGGCATCGCGGCGCCCATCTCGGCCCACACGAGTCCGTCGGCGAGCGCGAGGATCGCGCCCGCGAGGAAGCCGATCACCGCCTGCGGGCCGCCGAACGCGGCGACCATCAGCGGGATCGTCACGAACGGACCGATGCCGCACATCTGGCTCATGTTGATGGCGGTGGCCTGGAAGAGGCCGACGCGGCGGACGAACCCGCCGTCGGGGGGCGGGCTACCGGGAGGCGGACTACCGGACATGGGGACTCCTGGGGCTGGTCACGGGGAGAGGGATACGGGGTGGCCCGGCGCGGGTGACTGGGCGATAAAGTTAAGGAGCCTTACTAGACTCGTCAAGAGGCTGTCCAGGATGCCGGAGAATGATGCGATGCCCGTCAGTGACGCCGTGGAGCGACCGGAACAGCCTTGGAGTCGTCAGCGGCTGCGCAGTACGAACGCGCGGCTGCTGCTCGACCGGCTGCGCGTCGCCGGTGCCGCCTCGCGCGCCCAACTCGCCCGCGAGACAGGCCTGTCGAAGCCGACGGTCTCCAGCGCGCTGGCCGCCCTGGCGGAGGCGGGACTGGTCCACGAGGTCGGCACGCAGGCCCCGGAGCGCGGCCGGACCGCCGTGCTGTACGCGCCCGATCCGTCCGCCGGGTACGCGCTCGGGATCGACGTCGGGCGCAGTTGGCTGCGGGTCGCGGTGGCCAATCTGGACGGTGAGGTGGTGGCCCGGGCGGACGTCCGCAACCGGGCCCGCAGCTCGGGTGCCATGGCCGAGCTGGTGGTGGCCACCGCCCGTCAGGTCGTCGCGAACTCCGAGGTCGAACCGGGCGCGGTGGTGCACGCCGTGGTGGGCACACCGGGCGTCTACGACGAGCAGCGGCGGCGGGTGCGGTTCGCGATGCATCTGCCGGGCTGGGGCCGGGCCGGGCTGTTCGACCGGATGCGGGAGGAGCTGGGCGTCCCGCTGGAGGTGCACAACGACGCGAATCTCGCGGCGCTGGGCGAGTACACGTACGGCGTCGGCGCGGGCAGCCGGCTGTTCGCGTACATCATGATCGGCACCGGTCTCGGGATGGGTGTGGTCAGCGAGGGACGGCTGTTCACGGGGGCGCACGGCGGGGCCGGGGAGATCGGGTTCCTGCCGTGGCCGGGGCAGCAGAAGCCGGAGACGCTGGAGGACGCGGTGTCCGGGGTGGCCGTCGTGGAGGCGGCCCGCAGGTTCGGCATGAGCGGACAGCAGCTCACCGCGAAGGCCGTGTTCGACGCGGCCCGGCAGGGAAACGCCGCCGCGATCAAGGCGGTTGAGCTGGAGGGCGAGCGGATCGCGTACACGGTGGCGGCGGCCGCGGCCGTGCTCGATCCGGACCTCGTGGTGCTGGGCGGCGGTGTCGGACACAGCGTTGATCTGCTGCTGCGTCCGGTGCGGGAGAACCTGCGCGCGCTCACTCCGCTCCGGCCGAAGATCGTGCCCAGCGCACTGGGCGAGGACGCGGTACTGCTGGGTGCCGTGGCCACGGCCCTCGGCACCGCGCGGGACCTGGTGTTCGAGCGCCACTCGGCGTCCTGAGCAACTCGCTCACGGGAAACGGTGATTGACAGGCCCCGTCGTGCGCCCTACCTTCTGGTGCGGTTAGTAAAGCTTCCTAACTTGACGAGGCTGGAGACCGCCGTGTTCCACCGCCCCGCCGTTCCCCCACTCCTCAGAGGCCGTCTGACCACGGCCGCGGTCGCGCTCGGTCTGCTGGGTTCCCTCACCACCAGCGCGTGGGCGGGGGCCCGGGAGTCGTCCCCGCCTCCCGCGCGGGTCCCGGTGACCGCCGTACGCTCGACCGCTGGGACCGCCACCCCGCTGTCCGGCTACGCGATCCAGTCGTCCGCCAAGGTCGGCGACTCCGCCGCGGGCGTCTCCTCCCCCGGCTATCGGGCGGCCGGCTGGTACCCGGCCGGCGCGCGCTCGACCGTCCTCGCGGCCCTGATCGCCGACGGCGTCTACCCGGACCCCTTCTACTCGACCAACCAGCAGAAGATCCCGAAGGCCGACTTCCAGGTGCCGTGGTGGTACCGCAGCGACTTCACGGTCGCGGACACCGGCCGGCGCACCTACCTCGACTTCAGCGGGGTGATCTCGGCGGCCGACGTCTACGTCAACGGCAAGCGGATCGCCAAGGCCGCGGACGTCAACGGCGCCTACACACAGCACGAGTTGGACGTCACCTCGCTCGTCCGCTCCGGCACGAACACGGTCGCCTTCCGCATCCAGCCGAACGACCCGAACAAGAACCTCACCATGGGCTGGATCGACTGGCTCCAGCCGCCGCCCGACGAGAACATGGGCATCGTCCGCGACGTCCTCGTCCGGCGCGGCGGCCCGGTGGCGCTGCGCGACGCGCATGTGGTGACCAAGCTGGCCGTGCCGTCGCTCGCCACCGCGGACCTGACGGTCAAGGCGCAGGCCCGCAACGACTCGGGCGCGCCCGTCACCGCGAAGGTCAGGGGCAGCATCGGCAGGACGGTCTTCGAGAAGACTGTCTCCCTCGCCGCACACGAGACGAAGACCATCACGTTCGCGCCGTCCGACGTCCACGGCCTCCACCTCACCTCCCCGAAGGTCTGGTGGCCCGCGGGCATGGGCGGCCAGCCGCTCTACGGCCTCGATCTCTCCGCCTCCGTCGCGGGCACGGCCTCCGACACCGTGCACGAGACCTTCGGCATCCGGGACGTGCAGGCCCCGTTGAACTCCGACGGCGACCGTCAGTACCGGATCAACGGCCGCAAGTTGCTGATCAAGGGCGGCGGTTGGTCGCCGGACGAGTTCCTGCGCTGGGACCGGACGTACGTCGAGGACCGCCTGAAGTACGCCCTCGATCTGGGCCTGAACACCATCCGCCTGGAAGGGCACATCGAGCCGGACGAGTTCTTCGACCTGGCCGACCGCTACGGCATCCTGACCCTCCCCGGCTGGGAGTGCTGCGACAAGTGGGAGGGCCAGGTCAACGGGGACGAGACGGGCGACAAGTGGACCGCCGCCGACTACCCGGTCGCCAAGGCGTCGATGGCCGCCGAGGCCGCCCGGCTGCGCGACCACCCGAGCGTGATCTCCTTCCTCATCGGCAGCGACTTCGCACCCGACGCGAGGATCGAGAAGACGTACCTGGACGCTTTGAAGGCCGCCGACTGGAAAACCCCGGTGGTCGCGGCCGCGTCTGACAACTCCTCGCCGATTACCGGCAGTTCGGGCATGAAGATGACCGGCCCGTACGACTGGATCCCGCCGAACTACTGGTACGCCAAGCGCGAGGGCGGCGCCACCGGCTTCAACTCCGAGACCAGCGCGGGCCCCGACATCCCCACCCTCGACACCCTGCGCCGCATGATGATCCCGGCCGAACTGGCCACCCTCTGGAAGGACCCGACCGCCAAGCAGTACCACCGCTCCCCGTCCTCGACCTTCAACACCCTCAAGCTCTACGACAACGCCCTCACCGGCCGCTACGGCCCGCCGACGAGCCTCACCGACTACGTCCGCAAGGCCCAACTCGCCCAGTACGAGAACGTCCGGGCCCAGTTCGAGGCGTACGAGCGCAACGCCACCGACGCCTCGAAGCCGGCGACCGGGGTCGTCTACTGGATGTTCAACAGCGGCTGGACCTCCCTGCACTGGCAGTTGATGGACCGTTACCTCGACCAGGGAGGCGCCTACTTCGGCGCGAAGAAGGCGAACGAGCCGCTGCACATCCAGTACTCCTACGACAACCGCTCGGTCGTCGTGGTGAACAACCGGAACGCGTCCGCACGCCAACTCACCGCGCGGGCAACCCTGTTCAACACCGACGGGACGCAGAAGTACGACAAGAAGGTGGCCGGAGTGCAGGTCTCCGGCGGCGGCGCGCACAGCACGACGCTCACCCTGCCCTCGTCGGTAGGCGGGTTGTCGACGACGTACCTGGTGCGGCTGACCCTGACCGACGCGTCCGGGAAGGAGGTGAGCCGGAACGTGTACTGGCTCTCCAGCAAGCCCGACACGCTCGACTGGGCACGCACCGACTGGTACTACACGCCGACGACGAGCTACGCCGATCTCAAGGGGCTCAACTCGATGGCGCAGGCGCCGCTTTCGGCGACGGCGTCGACCGAGGCGGGCGCGCACGGCACGTCGACCACGACGGTCACGGTGCGCAACTCCGGGAAGGGCAAGACGCCTTCACTCCTCACCGACGTGCACCTCGTGGACTCGGCGGGCAAGCCGGTGCTGCCGGTGCGGTGGTCCGACAACGACGTGAGCCTGTGGCCCGGGGAGTCGACGACGCTGACGGCGACCTACCGGACGGCGGATCTGCACGGGTCGGCGCCACGAGTGCGGGTCTCCGGCTGGAACACACCGGAGCGGACGGTCCCGGCACCGTAGAGGCGAACAGTCCCTACACCGTGAACCGGTGGGGCCCGGCCGTCGCCGGGCCCCACCGGTCGTCATCAGCTGACGTTCAGCGCCGTGTCGTCGACGACGAAGGACGTCTGCAGCGTGGAACCCTCGACGCCGGTGAACTTGAGGGTGACGGTCTGGCCGGCGTAGCTCGCGAGACTGAAGCTGCGCTGGGTGTAGCCGCTGGCCGCGTTCAGGTTGGAGTAGGTCGCCAGGGTGCTCAGGACGGTGCCGGAGCTGTTGAGGACCTGGACCTTGAGCGTGTCGTACGCCGTGCTGGTGCTGGTCTCCGCCGTGTCGATGTGGAGATAGAAGCTCAGGGCGGCGGTCGTGCAGTCGGACGGGATGGACACCGACTGGGACAGGGTGTCGGTGGTGGCGGTTCCGTAGCCGTCCAGCCATGCCTTGTACGAACCGGTGCGGGCGGCCTCGCTGCTGGAGTTGGTGATCACGCCGCTGGTGGCGCTCCAGGTGGTGTTGCCCGACTCGAAGCCGTTGTTGCCGAGGAGCTGGGAGGCGGTGCAGGTGGTGCCGCCCCCTCCTCCGCCACCGCCGCTGGTGCCGTCGCCGGCCAGCCACGCGGTGGCGTTGAGGGCGAGGGCGGCGTTGGTGGCGCCGGTGTCGTTCCAGCCGTCGTAGAGCGTGTTGCCGGACTGGCCGGTGCCGTCGTCGATGGGTGAGCTGTCGCCCCAGAACGCGACGCGGCCGCTGCCGAAGGTGCTGGTCGCGAAGAACGCGCCGGTGTTGCCGGAGTAACCGCTGCGGTACACAAGGCCCTTGACGTTCGCATTGTCGGCGGGCTTGAGGGTGGCCGTCGTACCGTCGGCGATCAGGCTCTTGGTGACCGTGCCGAAGGCGCCGTTCAGGACCTCGTTGGTGCTGTCGCTGATCGCGGCGGGGTAGCCGGAGCTGATGTCGAGGGTGTCGACGGAGAAGCCGAACGGGTCGGTCGAGTCGACGCTGTTGTTCGTCATCAGGTCGTTGAGGATCTCGACCGCGTCCTCGCCGTCGCTGTTGCGGTCGGCGCCGGTGTGGTCCGAGATCATGAACAGGCCGCCGCCGTTCTGGACGAACGTCATGATCGCGGTCTTCTCGGCCGTCGTGAACAGCGTGTTGGGCTCGGGCAGGACCAGCGTGTCGAAGTTCGACAGGTCGGTCGTCGACGAACCGCCGTACGTCAGCGCGCTGGTGGCGGTCTTGAGGCTGTAGCTGCCGGTCTTCTGCAGGGCGACGCCCCACGACGAGAGCGCCCCGGTCCAGTCGGTCTCGGCGGACGGGGTGGAGTCCTGGGAGAGCGGGTCGGGCTTGCTGGTGGAGATGATCCAGTCCGCGTTGCCCGCCTCCTCGGCGTGGCCGTCGTCGAACAGGACGCGGTTCGTGGTGGCCGCGTGCGCGGGCGCGGCCGTGGTAGTGACCTGGAGGGCGGCCCCTGTGACGAACAGCCCCAGGCCGGCGAGGGCGGTGGTGAGTCTGCGGCGGGATCTTCTGGATCCAAGCATCCGGCGAACCTCCATGAGGGGATGGGGAAGGGTGCGGTGCGGGCGCCTGATCTGCGCGCGTAGAACGGTAGTTGGGGAGTTCTACACGCGTTGAACGATTGAAAGGTACATGGCATGAAGGGGTGGTGAACAGAAAGTCCCGGCAATAACAGGCGACAAAACTCCGGCGGACTGCCTCGGCGTGCAGCGGGCACATGAAGAGAGCAGGACTATCGACAAAGAGGGGCGGAGATGGAGATCTCGGGCATCATCAGTGCCATCATCATCGGCATCATCATTGGCGTGCTGGGACGGCTCGTCGTCCCTGGGCGCCAGCACATAGGCGTGCTGCTGACGATAGTCGTCGGCATCGTGGCGGCGCTGATCGGCGCGGCCATCGCATCGGGCCTGGGGGTCGCCGACACGAAGGGCATCGACTGGATCGAGTGGCTCATCCAGATCGGCCTGGCAGCGGTCGGCATAGCCGCGCTGGACCGGTCGAGGGCGCGCCGCTGAGCGGTGGGCGGGAATTGCGTTGCGGGTGAGACCGGGCGGCCGTTAGTTTCTGCGAGCCTGCTGCCCGGTCCCCGTATCCCGCACTCCCGACGGAGAACCCTTGTCACCACGCGTCATCCCGCTCGTCGATCCGGAGTCCGGCCCGTCGAGCCGTCGTCTCGTCTGGCTCGCCCAGGACGCCGACGGCGTGCCCCTCGGGTCGGCTTCGCTGCGCCTGTTCCTCAAGGAGGGGCAGGCGCATCTGGCCGAACTGGAGATCACCGTCCACGGCGCCGAGCGTCGACAGGGCGTCGGTACGCGGCTGTTGGAGGCCGCGGTCGAGGCCACCCGCGCGGAGGGCCGACGCTCGGTCGTCGCTCAGACCCAACAGGGGTCTCCCGGCGACGAGTTCCTGCCGGCCCGCGGCTTCCGTCCGGTGCTCGCCCTGACGTACGCCCGGCTGTCGCTGGCCGACGCGGATCTCGCGGCGATCGGTGAGCATGCCGAACATCCGCACCCCGGTTACCAGTTGACGGAGTGGGACGGCACGGTGCCGGACGAACTCGCCCGCTCCTACGCCGAGTCGCGCGGCGCCATGGACGACATGCCGATGGACGGCACCGACTACGGCACCGTCGTATGGGATGTGGACCGGCTGATCGCGGCGGCCGAGGCGGTCGCACGGCGCGGGGAACTCCTGCACACCGTCGCCGCCGTGGACACGGCGGACGGCCGGATCGTCGGGTTCTCCGAACTGGTCGTACCGTGCGACGGACTGGGCGACGCGCAGCACTACGGCACGGCCGTGCTGCCCGCCCATCGTGGCCGCGGTCTCGCCCGCTGGATGAAGGCGGCCTCGATCCACCGTGCGCACGAACTCCACCCGATGCTCGCCGGGTTGCTCACGGACACCGCGGACGACAACGTGCCGATGCGCGCGGTGAACGACGCGCTCGGGTATGTGCCGACTCATCGTGCGGTGGAGTACCAGCTCGACCTGTAGACACTTAGGCGTAGGCCGTGCGGGGCCTGCGACAAGGACCAACCAGCCCTCGGCTACGGCCCGTTCGGCCCCGGTGCGCGGCTCAACGCGCGGCGCGCAGCGCGGCGAGGCCGTCGCTGCTGGACGGATACACAGGCGTCCAGCCCAGTTCCCGTTCGGCCTTCGCGCTGGACACCCGCAGGTTGCTGGTCATCATCGTGCGGGCGTATCCCATCGGTCGAATCATCCACAGCGGTACGGCCATCGGCTTCGGCAGGCCGAACTCCCGCGCCACGCACAGCACATGGGCGCGGAAGCCGAGCGGTGTGCGGTCGGCGATGTTGTACGCCTGCCCCGGACGGCCGTGTTCGACGGCGGAGGCCACCGCGCGGGCCGCGTCGGTGAGTTCGACCCAGGGCAGGACCCGGCCGTGGTCGTCAGGGGCGGGCAGTTGGCGCCTGCGCAGCATCGGGAGGAGGGCGTCGGTGCCGCCGGGGCCGTAGAAGAGGCCGAAGCGGAGTGCGATGCCCTCCAAGTCCTGCGCCTGGACGGTGAGTTGCTCCTTGGTGCGCATGCCCTCGATGTGCTTTTCCAGCTCCGATGTGGTGCCGCGCGGGGCGAAGGGGTCGTCCTCGGTCAGGGTGCGGGGGCCGAAGTGCCCGTAGCCGTAGCCGAAGACCATCGACTCGGTGATGAAACGGCGGGCGCCGGTGGCCCGGGCGGCCTCGACGAGGTGGGCGGTGCCGTGGATGCGCAGGGCGTCGGTGGCGTGCATGTCGCGGTGGCGCAGGGGTGCCTTGCGCAGGGCGGTCGCGGCGTGGATCACCGTGTCGAAGTGGTGGCCGTCCACCGCCCGCAGTAGCGCTTCGCGGTCCATGAGGTCGGCGCGGATGCCGTTGCCGGGCCCTCGGCCAAGGCCGGTGACCTTGTGGCCGGTGTCGGTCAGGGCCTTGGTGATGTGGCCGCCGAGGACGCCGCCGGCACCGGCGAGGAGGATGCTCTGACCGCCCTCGTTGCCCTGGTTGCTCTCGTTCGTCGTCATGACGATGCGACGGATCGGGTCGGCGCGGATGTGACATCGGCGGGTTGGGCCGCGGGTCTACGGCTCGTACACGTACGGCGTGGTCGTGGTCAGCGGGGCGAGGCCGAGGCGTTCGAGGATGGGGCGGCTCTGGTCGGAGGCGTCGACCTGGAGATAGCGGTAACCCCGGTCCGCGGCGATGCGGGCGCGGTGGGCGATCAGGGCACGGTAGATGCCGCGGCCCCGCCAGGCCTCGACCGTGCCACCGCCCCACAGACCGGCGAACCGGGTGCCGGGGACGAGTTCCATACGGGCCGCGCTCACCGGTTCGTCTCCGGCGAGGGCGACGACGGCGACAACTGTGTCGGGTTCGGCGGTGAGTTGGGCGAGCAGGCTGGCGCGCAGCCGGGTGCTGTCCGTGCCGAAGGCCTTCTCGTGGACGTCCGCCACGAGGTCGACGCCGGCGCGGTCGGTGGCGGACAACAGGCGGACACCGTCCGGCAGTTGGGCGTCGAGGGTCAGTTCGGCGACCTCGCCGATCATCAGCGTCTCCTGCGGCTCGGGCGTGAACCCGGCCGCCGTCAGCCGCTGTCCGAGATCCGTCGGCAGGTCGTGGCCGTAGAGCTTCCACTCGAAGTCGCGGCCGAGCGCGGTGAAGTACGCGATCTGCTCGGCGATCGCCGCGTCGGCGTCCGTCCCGTCCAGGTCCGACCACAGCACGCCGTTCCACCCGTGCGCGTCGGCGACCTGGCGCACCACTCCTCCGACCCGCTCGACGCGGGCCCCGGGGCCGTTGGGCCGGGCGCCTTCGCGCAGGTCGCGGTCGTGCAGGGCGAGTACCGTGGCGTGATCCATAGGCTCACTTCAACATCCGCGGGCAGACTCGGCAACGGGATTACGAGCCCTGCGACGGCACGTCCGCCCGTACCGCCGCCAGATACGTGCTCAGGCGGTCCCGGTTGCGGGCCAGGCAGTCGATGCGGGCCTGGATCCGGTCGATGTGACCGCTGAGCAGGGCGGCCGTCTCCGGGGTCAGACAGTCGGCGGGGACGTGGATCTCGTCCGGTCCGGAGAGATACGGCAGGATCGCGCGGATCATCTCGGTGGTGAGCCCCGAGTCCAGCAGGCCGCGGATCTGCTGGACGTCCCGGACCGCGGGCTCGCCGTAGAAGCGGTAGCCGTTCTCGGTGCGGTCGGGGTGCAGCAGGTCCTGCTCCTCGTAGTAGCGCAGGAGGCGGGTGGGGACGCCGGTGCGGCGGGAGAGCTCGCCGATCTTCATGCCTGCCTCCGGGACGTGCGGGCCGAGCCACGACCGGCGGAGCCGTGCTCGCGGGGCTCGGTCGGGGAGCCTCTTGCGGGGCTCACTTGCCTTCACACTGATGTGTGGGTTCGACCATGGTCCCATGACCACCGCATCCCCGGCCAGGGGCGCCGCCCTGCCCTGGTCCGGGCTCCTCGCCCTGTCCACGGCCGCCTTCACCGCCGTCCTGACCGAACTCCTCCCCGCCGGTCTGCTGCCCCGGATGGCACCGGCCCTCGGCGTCTCCGAGGCGCGGGTCGGCTTCCTGGTCACCGGTTACGCCGTCGCCTCCTTCCTGGCCGCGATCCCCGTCACCGCGACGCTGCGCGGGCTGCCGCGCCGCCCGGTCCTCGTCGGTACGCTGCTGGGCTTCGCCTGCGCCAACGCGGTGGTCGCGCTGTCGTCGTCGTACACCGTCACCTTCGGCGCCCGACTGCTGGCCGGGGTCATGGGCGGCACGATGTGGGCGATGCTCGCCGGGTACGCCGCCCGGATGGTGCCCGTCGAGCGACGCGGCCGGGCCATCGCGATCGTGCTGGCCGGGATCACCCTCGCCCTGTCGCTGGGCGTGCCGGCCGGGACCGCGCTGGCCGGGGCGGTCGGCTGGCGTACGGCGTTCGGGATGCTGGCCGGGCTCGCAGTGCTGGTGGTGGTCTGGATACGGCTGCGGGTCCCCGGCTTTCCCGGTGAACTCCCGGGCGCACGCGTGCCGTTGAGGCGTGTCGCCGTGCTGCCGGGGATTCCGGCCGTCCTGTCGGTCACGCTGTTCCTGCTGCTGGGGCATCAGGTGATGTACACGTACGTCGCCCCGTTCACGGCGCACTCCGGCTACGGCCGTACGGACGTCGTCCTGCTGGTCTTCGGGGTCGCCACGGTCGTCGGGATCTGGGCCACCGGGCTGCTCGTGGACCGGTGGGCGCGGCCCACGCTGTTGGGCGCGACAACCCTGTTCGTGGCCGTCATGTGTGTGCTCGGCCTGCATGGCGACTCCCCTGCGGTGCTGCTCGCCTCCGTCGCCGTGTGGGGGATCGCGTTCGGCGGGGCGCCGACGCTGATCCAGACCGCGCTCGTCAACGCCTCCGGCCCCGAACACGCCGATGTGGCAACGTCGTTGCAGACCACGGTGTACAACGCGGGCATCGCCGGGGGCTCGTTCACCGGCGGCCTCGCCCTGTCGGGGATGGGCGCCGGGGCCTTGCCCTGGACGGCGTTGCCGTTGGTCGCGGGCGCGCTCACTGTTGTCGTGCTGGGCCGCCGGAACGCGTTTCCTGCGGCACCTGTGGAGGCCGAGCGGCCCGTCAACTCGCCCTGCGCGTAAGCGCGATGCCCCAGTCCGTCACGCGCGCGGACGAGCCGGCGCCTCAGGCCTCGCCGAAGTAGTGCCCCGTCTCAAGGTCGGCGATCAGCCCCACCTCGACCGGCTCCCACCCCGTCTGCTTCCGCGTCAGCGTGTTCGACGCCGGGCAGTCCAGCGAGGCGACGAGGCCGAGGAAGCCGAAGTGGTCGACCGCCTGCTCGGCGGGCACGCTGCCGGTCGGGACGTCGAGACGGCGGGCGATGACCTCGGCGAGCTCGCGGAGCGGCAGCGCCTCGTCGCCGACCGCGTGGTACTGCGCGCCCGCCGGGGCCGACTCAAGGGCCCATCGGTACAGCCGGGCCGCGTCGAGCCGGTGTACGGCGGGCCAGCGGGCGGAGCCGTCGCCGACGTACGCCGACAGGCCCTTCTCGCGGGCGACGGTGATCAGTTGGGGGACGAATCCCTGGTCGCCGGTGCCATGCACGGAGCGGGGCAGCCGGATGACCGACGACCGTACCCCGCGCTCCGCCAGCGCGACCGCCGCGATCTCGGACGGCTGCCGGATCGCCGAGAACGACCCGGGGTCGACGCGGTCCTCCTCCGTCGCCACCCTCCCGTCGCCGAGCCCGGGCGTGCCCGAGGTGACCACGAAGGGCTTGTCCGTGCCGGCCAGTGCCTCGCCGATCGTCTCGATGGCGCGCAGGTCGGTGGCGCAGTTGGCGGCGAAGTCCGTGAAGTCGTGGATGAACGCCAGATGGCAGACCCCGTCCGCCGCCGCGGCGCCCTCGCGCAGGCTGTCGAGGTCGTCGAGCGAACCCCTTTGTACGGCGGCACCCACGGCCGTCAACGCCTCGGCGGACGCGTCCGAGCGGGCCAGTCCGGTGACCGTGTGCCCGGCGTCGAGCAGTTCACGGACCACGGCGGAGCCGATGAACCCGGTGGCGCCGGTGACGAAAACACGCATGGTGCGTTCCTTCGACGAGGTGAGGTGAGCTTGCGCTGTGCTGTGCTGTCCTGCTGTGTTTCCATCGTGGGCAGCGCAGGGGTTCCAAGTCCAAAGCCTGTTTCGCATGTCGCAATACAGGTCAGGCATCACAGCAGCTCAGATGGCATTCGGCCGAAGTCTCCTCGGTCTCAGGCCGTACACTTCAGGCATGACGGACCTGCCTGCCGCGCCCGATCTCGAACTGCGCCTCGTGCGGTACTTCATCGCCGTGGCCGAGCAGCGTCACTTCGGCCGTGCCGCCGAGGCGCTGCACATCACCCAGCCGTCCCTGAGCCGTCAAGTCCGGCGGCTGGAGGACCAGTTGGGGGCCCGGCTGCTGGACCGTACCCCACAGGGCACCCGGCTCACGGAGGCCGGGGAGGTGTTTCTGCCGCGCGCCAAGGCGCTGTTGCGCTCCACCGCCCAGGCCGCCGCCGAGACCCGCGCCGCCGCGGAACCCAGCCGCCTCGCCGTCGGGTACATGGCGAACCTGTTCGTCACCCCGGCGGTACGCGAGGTGCGGCGCCGGCATCCGGACGCCGACGTGCACGTCGTACATCTGGCCTACGACGATGTGCGTGCGGCCCTGTTCGACCGGCGGGTGGACGCGGTGGTGGCCCGACTGCCGTTCCCCACCGACCAGTTGGACGTCACGGTCCTCTACGACGAGCCGCGCGTCCTGCTCGTACCGCTGGACCACCGTCTGGCCGGCAAGGAGTCCGTCACCCTGGACGACATCGCCGACGAGCCCCTCCCCCGGACGCCCGGCGCGGACCCGGCGTGGAGCGCCTTCTGGCGCATCGACCCCCGGCCCGACGGCCGCCCGGCACCCGGGGGTCCGGTCATCCGGTCGCTTGAGGACAAGTTCGAGCTCGTCGCCGACGGACAGGCCGTTGCCATCACCGCAGGCCTCAGCCCCGGCCCCGGGCAGCCGACGGCTCCCCGTCCTGCGCCTGCACCCAACGGGCGTCCGACGCGCTGCGC
>NZ_JBHXME010000168.1:0-24013 GCF_042721125.1 Streptomyces sp. NPDC058469 | reverse complement strand
GGTCGATCGCGGCTCGGGTTCTGCGTTCTCTGCTGAGGTCGCCGAGGACTGTGTCGTCGCCGGCTCTCAGTACGGCTTCTGCGGCGAACGCTGCCCATTCGGCGTCGTCGGAGGGGCCCAGGCGTAGGGGCTCGGGGGGTTGGTTCAGGGCGATGGGGACGGGGAGGGTGGTGGTCGCGTTCTGTTCGGCGAAGGTGTCCAGCTCGCGGGTGAGGCGGCGGGTCCACTCGGGCATGCGGGCGGCGCGGTGCCTCGCGGCGGGCCAACCGGCGGCATCCCCTGCGGCGAGCCCGAGCAGCAGCCCCTCGATACGGCGGGCCTTGTGAACGGCCTCGGCTCCGCCATCGGCCTTGTTGCTCCCACCCGCACCACCCGTGCAACTCTCGTCGTCGGGTGCGGGTGGCCCCTGTGGGGGGAACTCGCCGTCGGCGGCTGCGGGTTGGAGGGGCTTGGGGTGGCGACGGGGGTTGGGATGGCGAGGAGGGCTCGGTGCGGGTGGTCCCTGTGGGGCGGAGTCGACGTCGGCGGCTGCGGGTTGGAGGGGTTCGGGGTGGCGAGGTGGGTTGGGTGCGGGTGGTCCCTGTGGGGCGGATTCGACGTCGGCGGCTGCGGGTTGGAGGGGCTTGGGGTGGCGAGGGGGGTCGGTGGCCGCTAGTGGTGCGGGTGGGGCGAACTCGCCCTTGGTGGCTGCTCGTTCGTTGTGGGTTCTCACGGCTGCACCTCGTCCTCGTCCGCCGCCAGTACGTACTCCGTCGGATCCGGCGCCGGCCACTCCTCGATCCGTACCGAGGTGGCCGTACCCCACTTCCCGCCCTCCCCCGGAACCAGCAACTCCGCGATGTCCAGCACATGGTGGCCGGCCATCGCCGGTAGGCAACTCCCCCGCGCGGGACCGATCGCCGCCGCCCAGTCGGACGGGATCGAGGACGCGCCCCGGGTCGCGCCCGCCAGGGCGCCTGCCACAGCAGCCGTCGTGTCCGCATCCCTTCCCATGTTCACCGCCGTGAGGACCGACTCCACGAAGTCGCCGTCCGCTGCCGCGTAGGCGCCGAAGGCCAACGCCACCGCCTCCGGGGCCAGGTCGGTCCAGGGGTAGCCGCCGATGACCACCGCGGAGCGGACCGCTCGTTCGCCTCGGTGGGCGACCGCCACCGCTCGGCGGAGGGAGCGGGCGGTCCAGGAGTCGTCCGGGACCACGGCCAGGGCTGATGCGACCACCGCGATCGTGGCAGCTCCCGCCATCGCCGCCGCCACTCCCGCCGCGACCGCCTGGCCGCCGTAGATGCCCTCGCCGTCGTGGCTCACCGAACCGTCGATCGCGACGAGACGGGCCGCTTCCGCCGGGCGGCCCGCCGCGAAGACGCCGAAGGGGGCCGCCCGCATGGCCAGGCCGTCGCTCCAGGCGTGGCGGTGCTGGGCGGAGATGGGGGCGGCCAGGCCTCGGCGGAGGTTCTCCAGAGTGCCGCGTTCGCTGAAGCCCGCGCCCCGGAACGGGCCCTCGTCGCGGTCCGCGATCCACTCGTGCCACGCCGCCTCCACGTGGGTCGGCGTGAGGGCCGAGCCGTGGCGGGCCAGGAGCAGGCCGGAGAAGATCGCGTACTCCGTGTCGTCCGTGCCCGCCGGGTTCTCCGCGACGTATCCCGTGATGCGGCCCCAACGGGCGCGGATCTCCGAGGGCTTCATGTTCTCCGCCGGTGCCCCGAGGGCGTCCCCCACTGCCAGACCGAGCAGCGCGCCGCGCGCCCGTTCGCGGAGTTCGGTGGCGTTCTTGGGCGCCGGGACCGGGGGAATGCAGGCGATCGATGCCATACGCGGCCTCTCCTACGGGGTTCCCTCAGGGCGCCTCAGGGCGCGGAACCCTTTGCGGATGTGTCCCACGGGAGGCCTTCGGCAGAGCCTGACGGAGTGCAGCGTCACCCGGTCGACATCTGATCATGGTCCGGCACGGATGAGCATCTCGACGTAAAACCGCAGGTTAGCCCAGCCTTTCCTTGCTGGAGGGCGGGAAATGAAAGGCGTATGTTGAGTGTTGTCAAAGAGTGGAACTTGTCTAAAGTTAGCCTCACCTTAGCTATCCGTCAGCTGCCCGTCAGCTACCTTTCAGCCTCCCTGGGGGATCACCGCATGGCCATCATCGAGACCGAAGCGACGCTGCACGAGGCGCACCGCGACAACCACACCCACCGTGATGTGAACGGCGGTTGGCTGCGGCCCGCGGTGTTCGGCGCGATGGACGGTCTCGTCTCCAACCTCGCTCTGATGACCGGTGTCGTGGGCGGCGCCGTCAGTCATCAGACCGTCGTCATCACCGGCCTGGCCGGGCTCGCCGCCGGTGCCTTCTCGATGGCGGCCGGTGAGTACACCTCCGTCGCCTCCCAGCGCGAGCTGGTCGAGGCCGAGCTGGAAGTCGAGCGGCGCGAGCTGCGCAAGCACCCGGAGGACGAGGAAGGGGAGCTCGCCTCCCTGTATGTGTCCCGCGGTGTCGAGCCGGTGCTGGCCCGTGAGGTCGCCCGGCAGCTTTCGCGCGATCCCGAGCAGGCCCTGGAGATACACGCCCGCGAGGAGCTGGGGATCGATCCCGGTGATCTGCCCTCGCCGCTCGTCGCCGCCGTGTCGTCCTTCGGGGCGTTCGCCCTGGGCGCGCTGCTTCCCGTACTGCCGTTCCTGCTCGGGGCGACCGCGCTGTGGCCGGCCTTGCTGCTCGCGTTCGTCGGGCTGTTCGGCTGCGGTGCCGTCGTGGCGCGGGTGACCGCGCGGAGCTGGTGGTTCAGCGGGCTGCGACAACTCGCGCTGGGTGGTGCGGCGGCCGGTGTGACGTACGCCCTGGGCACCCTGTTCGGAACGGTCGTAGGATAGCTCGACGCGCACTTATGCGTCTGGTCGCATAAGTAGCCGTTACTCGCTGGTTTCGAACGCTTAACCACCGGGCATGAGCCGTAAGCGCTGTGGGCAATGACGCCTGTGGCGCACCCGCGGGATGGGCGACGACGCTCCCTCTGCCCTGGACCGACGGGCATCGATCTGTCCGGTTTGGTCCCCTTAACCTTCACCGCTTGTGCGGTGCACCGCCGCGACCCCTCGGCGTCCGCATGCTGGAACGGAGTATCCGGTTCCCGAGAACCGTTCCATCATGTAACCTGCACGAAATTTTGCGCTTACCCGCAGAGGGCCAACGTCGTCCCATGCACACGCGCCCCCAGGCCTTAAGGGCCTGGGAGGTACCCCCAGCCACGACGACGACGGGAGAGCCGATGCGTACGCCGCGCCAGCCGTCCCAGCACACCGCGAATGGCCAGAACTGGTCCTTCATGGATGCTCGCCCTGCCGCGCAGGGTATGTACGACCCCCGCAACGAGCACGACGCCTGTGGCGTCGGCTTCGTGGCCACCCTCACCGGCGAGGCGAGCCACGCGCTGGTCGAGCAGGCGCTCACAGTGCTGCGCAACCTGGAGCACCGCGGTGCGACCGGTGCCGAGCCCGACTCCGGAGACGGCGCGGGCATCCTGTCCCAGGTGCCGGACGCCTTCTTCCGTGAGGTGGCCGGATTCGACCTGCCCGCCGCCGGTGGATACGCGGTCGGCATCGCCTTCCTGCCCGAGGACGTCGCGGACGCGACCGTCTCACAGGTTGAGACGATCGCCGCCGAAGAGGGCCTCACGGTTCTGGGCTGGCGCGAGGTTCCGACCGCGCCCGAACTGCTCGGTGCCACGGCCCGTTCGACCATGCCGCTGTTCCGCCAGCTCTTCGTGAGCGACGGGCAGAGCCAGGGCATCGACCTCGACCGCAAGGCCTTCGCGCTGCGCAAGCGCGCCGAGCGCGAGGCCGGCGTCTACTTCCCGTCGCTGTCCGCGCGGACGATCGTCTACAAGGGCATGCTCACCACGGGTCAGCTGGAGCCCTTCTTCCCGGACCTGTCCGACCGCCGCTTCGCCTCCGCGATCTCGCTCGTGCACTCCCGGTTCTCCACGAACACCTTCCCGTCGTGGCCGCTCGCCCACCCGTACCGCTTCGTCGCGCACAACGGCGAGATCAACACGGTCAAGGGCAACCGCAACTGGATGGCGGCCCGCGAGTCCCAGATCGCCTCCGACCTGTTCGGCGACCAGGAGAAGATCGACCGGATCTTCCCGATCTGTACGCCCGAGGCGTCCGACTCCGCGTCCTTCGACGAGGTGCTCGAACTCCTGCACCTGGGCGGCCGTTCGCTGCCGCACTCCGTGCTGATGATGATCCCGGAGGCGTGGGAGAACCACGACTCCATGGACCCGGCCCGCCGCGCCTTCTACCAGTTCCACGCCACGATGATGGAACCCTGGGACGGCCCGGCCTGCGTCACCTTCACCGACGGCACCCAGGTCGGCGCGGTCCTCGACCGCAACGGCCTGCGCCCCGGCCGCTACTGGGTCACCGACGAGGGCCTCGTCGTCCTCGGCTCCGAGGTCGGCGTCCTCGACATCGACCCCGCGAAGGTCGTCCGCAAGGGCCGCCTCCAGCCCGGCCGCATGTTCCTCGTGGACACCGCCGAGCACCGCATCATCGAGGACGACGAGATCAAGGCCGGCCTCGCCGCCGAGAAGCCGTACGGCGACTGGCTGGAAGCCGGCGAGATCGAGCTGTCCGACCTGCCCGAGCGTGAGCACATCGTGCACACCCACGCCTCGGTCACCCGCCGCCAGCAGACCTTCGGCTACACCGAGGAAGAGCTGCGCGTCATCCTCGCGCCGATGGCCAAGGCCGGTGCCGAGCCGATCGGTTCGATGGGCACCGACTCGCCGATCGCCGCGCTCTCCGCCCGCCCGCGGCTGCTCTTCGACTACTTCACGCAGCTGTTCGCGCAGGTCACCAACCCGCCGCTGGACGCGATCAGGGAAGAGCTCGTGACCTCCCTGCGTTCGTCCCTCGGCCCCGCGAGCAACCTGCTTGAGCCGACGGCCGCTTCCTGTCGTAGCGTCACCCTGCCCTTCCCGGTGATCGACAACGACGAGCTGGCCAAGCTCATCCACATCAACGCCGACGGCGACATGCCCGGCATGAAGGCTGCGACCCTGTCCGGCCTGTACCGGGTCTCCGGTGGCGGCGACACCCTCGCCGCCCGCCTCGCGGAGATCTGCACCGAGGCCGACGCGGCCATCGAGAACGGCGCCCGGCTGATCGTCCTGTCGGACCGCCACTCCGACGCCGAGCACGCGCCGATCCCCTCGCTGCTGCTCACCGCCGCCGTCCACCACCACCTCATCCGCACCAAGCAGCGCACCCAGGTGGGCCTGCTGGTCGAGGCCGGTGACGTCCGCGAGGTCCACCACGTCGCCCTGCTCATCGGGTTCGGCGCCGCGGCCGTGAACCCGTACTTGGCGATGGAGTCCGTCGAGGACCTCGTCCGCGCGGGCACGTTCCTCACCGACATCGAGGCCGAGCAGGCCATCCGCAACCTGATCTACGCGCTCGGCAAGGGCGTCCTCAAGGTCATGTCCAAGATGGGCATCTCCACCGTCGCCTCCTACCGGGGCGCCCAGGTCTTCGAAGCGGTCGGCCTCGACGAGCAGTTCGTCAACAGCTACTTCAGCGGTACGGCCACCAAGATCGGCGGCGTCGGCATCGACGTCATCGCCAAGGAGGTCGCCGCCCGGCACGCGAAGGCGTACCCCGCGAGCGGCATCGCGCCCGCGCACCGCGCCCTCGACATAGGCGGCGAGTACCAGTGGCGCCGCGAGGGCGAGCCGCACCTGTTCGACCCGGAGACGGTCTTCCGCCTCCAGCACTCGACGCGCACCAACCGCTACGACATCTTCAAGAAGTACACGGACCGCGTGAACGAGCAGTCCGAGCGCCTCATGACGCTGCGCGGGCTCTTCGGCTTCAAGTCGGACCGCCCGTCGATCTCCATCGACGAGGTCGAGCCCGTCTCCGAGATCGTCAAGCGCTTCTCCACCGGCGCCATGTCGTACGGCTCCATCTCCATGGAGGCGCACGAGACGCTCGCCATCGCCATGAACCAGCTGGGCGGCAAGTCCAACACCGGTGAGGGCGGCGAGGACGCGGACCGGCTCTACGACCCGGCCCGGCGCAGCGCCATCAAGCAGGTGGCCTCCGGCCGCTTCGGCGTCACCTCCGAGTACCTGGTCAACGCGGACGACATCCAGATCAAGATGGCCCAGGGCGCCAAGCCCGGCGAGGGCGGCCAGCTGCCCGGCCACAAGATCTACCCGTGGATCGCGAAGACGCGTCACTCGACGCCCGGCGTGGGGCTCATCTCCCCGCCGCCGCACCACGACATCTACTCCATCGAGGACCTCGCCCAACTGATCCACGACCTGAAGAACGCGAACCCGCAGGCGCGGATCCACGTGAAGCTGGTCTCCGAGGTCGGTGTCGGCACGGTCGCCGCCGGTGTGTCCAAGGCGCACGCGGACGTCGTCCTCATCTCCGGCCACGACGGCGGTACGGGCGCTTCGCCGCTCACCTCCCTCAAGCACGCCGGTGGACCTTGGGAGTTGGGCCTCGCCGAGACCCAACAGACCTTGCTGCTCAACGGACTTCGCGACCGCATCGTCGTCCAGACGGACGGCCAGCTGAAGACCGGCCGTGACGTCGTCATCGCCGCGCTCCTCGGCGCCGAGGAGTTCGGTTTCGCGACCGCGCCGCTCGTCGTCTCCGGCTGCGTCATGATGCGCGTCTGCCACCTCGACACCTGCCCGGTCGGCATCGCCACGCAGAACCCGGTGCTGCGCGACCGGTTCGCCGGCAAGGCCGAGTACATCGTGAACTTCTTCCGGTTCATCGCCGAGGAGGTCCGCGAGATCCTCGCCGAGCTGGGCTTCCGCACCATCGAGGAAGCCGTCGGCAAGGCCGGGACGCTCGACGTCGAGCGCGCCGTCGACCACTGGAAGGCGCAGGGCCTCGACCTGGCCCCCCTCTTCTACGTCCCCGAACTCCCTGAGGGCGCCGCCCTCCACCAGGTCATCCAGCAGGACCACGGTCTGCAGAAGGCGCTCGACAACGAGCTGATCAAGCTCGCCGCCGACGCGCTGGCCGCGTCCAGCGCCACCGACGCCCAGCCGGTCCGCGCCCAGGTCGCGATCCGCAACATCAACCGCACGGTCGGCACCATGCTCGGCCACGAGGTGACGAAGAAGTTCGGCGGCGCGGGCCTGCCCGACGACACGATCGACATCACCTTCACCGGTTCCGCGGGCCAGTCCTTCGGCGCCTTCCTGCCGCGCGGTGTCACGCTGCGCCTGGAGGGCGACGCCAATGACTATGTGGGCAAGGGCCTTTCGGGCGGCCGGGTGATCGTCCGTCCCGACCGGGGCGCCGACCACCTCGCCGAGTTCTCCACCATCGCGGGCAACACCATCGCCTACGGCGCGACGGGCGGCGAGCTGTTCCTGCGCGGTCGTACCGGCGAGCGGTTCTGTGTCCGCAACTCCGGTGCCACGGTGGTCTCCGAGGGTGTGGGCGACCACGGCTGCGAGTACATGACCGGCGGCCGGGCGGTCGTCCTGGGCGAGACCGGCCGCAACTTCGCGGCGGGCATGTCCGGCGGCATCGCCTACGTCATCGACCTGAACCCCGACAACGTCAACGTCGGAAACGCGGGCGCCGTCGAGGAGTTGGACGACACCGACAAGCAGTGGCTGCACGGCGTGGTGCGCCGCCACGCCGAGGAGACCGCTTCCACGGTCGCCGAGAAGCTGCTCGCCGAGTGGGCCGTGTCCGTGGACCGCTTCAGCAAGATCATCCCCAGTGCGTACAAGGCAGTGCTCGCCGCCAAGGAAGCCGCCGAGCTCGCGGGTCTCTCCGAGACCGAGATCACCGAGAAGATGATGGAGGCGGCGATCAATGGCTGACCCGAAGGGCTTTCTGAACCACGGGCGCGAGGTCGCCAAGTCCCGCCCCGTGGACGTCCGTCTGAAGGACTGGAACGAGGTCTACGTCCCCGGTTCGCTGCTGCCGATCATCGGCAAGCAGGCGGGCCGCTGCATGGACTGCGGCATCCCGTTCTGCCACAACGGCTGTCCGCTGGGGAACCTCATCCCCGAGTGGAACGACTACGCGTACCGCGAGGACTGGACGGCCGCCTCCGAGCGCCTCCACGCGACGAACAACTTCCCCGAGTTCACCGGGCGGTTGTGCCCCGCGCCGTGCGAGGCGGCCTGCGTGCTGGGCATCAACCAGCCGCCGGTCACCATCAAGAACGTCGAGGTCTCCATCATCGACAAGGCGTGGGAGACGGGCGATGTCGCCCCGCAGGCCCCCGAGCGCCTCTCCGGCAAGACCGTCGCGGTCATCGGCTCGGGCCCGGCGGGCCTCGCCGCCGCCCAGCAGCTCACCCGGGCGGGCCACACCGTCGCCGTCTACGAGCGCGCGGACCGCATCGGGGGCCTTCTCCGGTACGGCATCCCCGAGTTCAAGATGGAGAAGCGGCACATCAACCGCCGCATAGAGCAGATGCGCGCCGAGGGCACCCGCTTCCGCACCGGCATCGAGATCGGCCGCGACCTCAAGGCCACCGACCTGCGCAAGCGCTACGACGCGGTCGTCATCGCCGCCGGCTCCACCACCGCCCGTGATCTCCCCGTCCCCGGACGGGAGTTGACCGGCGTCTACCAGGCGATGGAGTACCTGCCCCTCTCGAACAAGGTCCAGGAAGGCGACTACGTCACCGCCCCGATCTCGGCCCAGGGCAAGCACGTCGTCGTCATCGGCGGCGGCGACACCGGCGCCGACTGCGTCGGTACGGCCCACCGCCAAGGCGCGGCCTCCGTCACGCAGTTGGAGATCATGCCCCGCCCGGGCGACGAGCGGAACGCGGTCGCGCAGCCCTGGCCGACCTTCCCGATGCTCTACAAGGTGACCTCCGCGCACGAGGAGGGCGGTGAGCGGGTCTACTCCGTCAACACCACCCACTTCGAGGGCGACGAGGACGGCAACGTCCAGTGGCTGCACCTCGTCGAGGTCGAGTTCGTCGCGGGCAAGCTGACCCAGAAGCCGGGCACGGAGCGCAAGATCCCCGCCCAACTGGTCACGCTGGCCATGGGGTTCACCGGCCCCGACCGTGAGAACGGTCTCGTCGACCAGTTCGCCCTGGGCCTCGACGAGCGCGGCAACATCGCCCGCGACGACGAATTCCAGACCAACGTCCCCGGCGTCTTCGTCGCCGGGGACGCGGGCCGCGGCCAGTCCCTCATCGTGTGGGCGATCGCGGAGGGCCGCTCGGCCGCCCGCGGCGTCGACCGCTTCCTGACGGGCGCCAGCGAACTGCCGGCGCCGATCCGGCCGACGGACCGTGCGTTGATGGTCTGACGGTTCGTGGTCTGACCTTCGAGGTCTGACGGTTCATCAAAAAACGTCCCGTACAAAGGCGTACGGGCGGGTCATCTGGGGGGACTCCCCCCAGACCCCCCGACGGCGCTTGCCTCGTCCCCGACCGGACATGGGCAGGCGCCGCCGCATGTCCGGGCCCAAGTCCCGCCCTTCTACGGCACCTTGTACGTCTCCCCGTACACCTTCCACACCAACGGCGTCCGCAGCTCCAGGTTCCCCTCCTCCAGGAACTTCCGCTGGGCCGTGTCGATGCGCGAGGTGTCGATGCCGGGGCGCTTGGCCCGCATGGCGGCGCGGCGCACGTCGAGGAAGGTGTTGAGGTAGGCCGTCTCGGAGCCGCCCTCCGCCGGGGTCTTGGCCAGCCGTATCGCGCGCTCACGGATGCCGTAGAAGCCGTCCGTGCCGGGGCCGTGGAAGACCATCGCGTCGTAGTAGATGAACTGGCCGAGCGGGCCCAGGCCGTCGCGCTTGGCCGTGCTGACCGAGGGGTCGAAGTAGATGCGGTCGCGCTCCGCGTCCTGCGTCGCCTGGAAGGCGGGGACCTCCGCCTCGGCCCGCCACGCGGCCTGGAAGCCGGGGTCCAGGCCCTCGTGGGAGTCCGTGCCGTCGACCTTGCGCAGCGCGGGGAGATAGCGGGCGAGGCCGTTGTCGGGGTGGGCCGCGGTGTAGTGCTCGACCAGGACGAGCAGGTCGTGGGTGCCGGTGCAGAAGCCGATGATGCCCGCGGTGTAGCCCTGTCCGTCGCCGATGTCCTGCACATAGCCGTACGCGCTGCGCCAGTTCAGCGTCGAGTTCTCGGCGCTGGCCACGAGTTCCTGTGCGAGGTTCTTCATGGCCGGCGCGGCCAGACCCTCCGGTGCTCTGCGCCGGGTCGCAGGGGAAGGGGACGCGGAAGCGGACGGGTGCGCGGGGCGCGGGTCGTCGTGGACGGTGGGCGAGAAGCCGTAGAGCGTCGCTGCGAGGACGACGGGTACGGCGGCGATCATCAGGACGCCGGCGCGGTTCATGCGGCACAGCGTAGGTCGGTGTTACGTCCCTTTTCTCGCTACTTGGGAGACCTTGACCGAGACCCTCGGTGTCCAGCTGGAGCAGAAGCCGGGCACGGGCACGCCGTGGCGTAGCCTCGATCTTCCCGTCCCGGACCCGAAGGAGCCCCTGTGGCCGCGATCTCTCTCAGCAAGGTCGAGGAGACCGCACCCGCGCTGGTCAGCCTGTACAAGAGCGCCGGGGTCTCGCTCCGCAAGCACGGCCTGGACGGGCAGCGGGCCGCTGTCTATCTCGTGGTCGACTACTCGGGCTCCATGAAGCCGTATTACAAGGACGGCAGCGTGCAGGCGCTCGCCGACCGGGTGTTGGGCCTCTCTGCGCACCTCGACGACGACGGGACCGTGCCGGTCGTCTTCTTCTCGACCGACGTCGACGCCGTCACGGACATCGCCCTCGCCGACCACGAGGGCCGGATCGAGCGGATCGTCGCCGGGCTCGGGCACATGGGCAAGACCAGCTACCACCTGGCCATGGACGCCGTCATCGACCACTATCTCGACAGCGGCGCCAAGGACCCCGCCCTCGTCGTCTTCCAGACCGACGGCGGCCCGATCAACAAGCTCGCCGCGGAACGCTACGTGTGCAAGGCGGCGAAGCTCCCGCTGTTCTGGCAGTTCATCGGGTTCGGCGACGCGAAGAGCAAGCAGTTCGAATTCCTGCACAGACTCGACGAGTTGGCGGTGCCGCAGAAGCGGGCGGTCGACAACGCGGGCTTCTTCCACGCCGGTTCGGACCCATTGAAGATGTCCGACACGGAGCTCTACGACCGGCTGGTGGGCGAATTCCCGCAGTGGCTGTCGACGGCACGGGAGCGGGGGATCGTCCAGTGATCCGCGCCCTGCCCGCCTCGACGCGAACCGCCGTGCCCTGGAAGAACGGTGGCGGTGTGACACGCGAGATCGCCGCCTGGCCCGAGGGCGCGGACATGGGCGACTTCGTGTGGCGGGTGAGCCTGGCCGAGGTCGCGGCGGACGGGCCGTTCTCGGCCTTCCCCGACGTCGACCGGACCCTGACCGTGGTCGAGGGCGCCGGCATGGACCTCACCGTGGGCGGCGAACAGTGGCTGGTCAACACCCCTTACGAACCACGGGACTTCAGAGGCGACGTACCGACCGAATGCCGACTGCTGGACGGCCCCGTCGTCAACCTCAACGTGATGTGGCGCAGGGGCGCGGTCCCTACGGCTCCTGTTCCCACGGTGGCTGTCGTCCGGGGGCGGCTGCGCCTGGGTGCGGGCACGCTGGTCGTGGCACTCGACGGGACCGCCGAGGTGGCCGGACTGACCCTCGGGCCGTACGACGCCGTGCGGTTGGGCGACGAGGCCGTTCTGCACGCCTGGGGTCGTGCCGCGGTGATCGGGCTGCCGTTGCCTGCTGTCGCACCGTTGGCTTAGCCGGGACCTCGTGACACCCTGTGGGGTGATCCGAGGGGGAGGGCGGCCAACGTATGGACGGCGCACGATCGGTGAACGGAGCAGTGGGTGCCCGGCGGCCGGGCGAGGCCGGCAAAGGGGAGAAGCTCGCCGACTGGGCGGACGGGCGGCTCGGGCTGTACGGGCTGGCCAAGGCCAACATGCGCAAGGTCTTCCCGGACCACTGGTCCTTCATGCTGGGCGAGATCTGCCTCTACAGCTTCATCATCCTGATCCTCACCGGCGTCTATCTCACCCTGTTCTTCGAGCCGAGCGGCGTCGAGGTCATCTACCACGGCTCGTACGCGCCGTTGAACGGCATCCCGATGACCCGGGCGTTCGAGTCCACGCTCGACATCAGCTTCGACGTGCGCGGCGGGCTGCTGATCCGGCAGATCCACCACTGGGCGGCCGTGGTGTTCATCGCCGGCATGCTCATCCACATGATGCGGGTGTTCTTCACCGGCGCGTTCCGCAAGCCGCGCGAGCTCAACTGGGTGTTCGGCTGGACCCTGTTGTTCCTCGGCATCATCACCGGGCTGACCGGCTACTCGCTCCCCGACGACCTGCTGTCCGGCACCGGCATCCGCTTCGCGGACGGCGCGATCCTGTCCGTGCCGATCGTCGGCACGTACATGTCGATGTTCCTGTTCGGCGGGGAGTTCCCGGGGCACGACATCATCTCGCGGCTCTTCCCGATCCATGTCCTGCTGCTGCCGGGGATCATGCTGGGCCTGGTGGTCGCGCACCTGATCCTGGTCTTCTACCACAAGCACACGCAGTACCCCGGCGCCGGACGGGACCAGAAGAGCGTGGTCGGCATGCCCTTCCTGCCCGTCTACATGGCCAAGGCGGGCGGCTTCTTCTTCCTCGTCTTCGGCGTCCTCGCGATCATGGGCGGGATCGCCAGCATCAACCCCGTGTGGGCCTTCGGGCCGTACCGGCCGGACCTGGTGACGACCGGCGCCCAGCCCGACTGGTATCTCGGCTTCTCCGAGGGACTGATCCGGGTGATGCCGGGATGGGAGCTCAACGCCTGGGGCCACACACTGGAGTTGGGCGTCTTCATCCCCTTCACGCTGTTCCCGCTGATCCTGGCCGCCATCGGCGCCTACCCGTTCATCGAGGCCTGGATCACTGGCGACAAACGCGAACACCACATCCTGGACCGGCCGCGCAACATGCCCGTGCGCACCGGGCTCGGGGTGGCCTGGCTGAGTCTGTACGCGGTGCTGCTGATCGGCGGCGGCAACGACGTCGTGGCCACACACCTGAATCTGTCGATCAACGCGATCACCTGGTTCGTACGGATCTCCTTCTTCGTCATGCCCGTCGTCGCGTTCCTGATCACCAAACGCGTCTGCCTCGGACTCCAACGCCGGGACCGGGACAAGGTGTTGCACGGCCGCGAGTCCGGCCTCATCAAGATGCTGCCGCACGGCGAGTACGTCGAGGTCCACGAACCCCTCACCCCGGACGAGCGGTTCCGGCTCACCCAGCACGAACAGGAGCCGCCGTACGCGATCGGACCCCTCGTCGACGCGAACGGCGTCGAGCGGCAGGTCAAGGGCGGGCAACGGGTACGGGCCCGGCTCGCCAAGGCGATGTTCGGATCCGAGGCACACATCCCGAAGCCGACGCCGGAGGAGTACAAGGAACTCACGAGCGGCGACCACCACCACTGACGTCACCGGGAACAGCGAGCACGGTCGCCCTGCACTCGCTCGGGCTGCCCCAAGCGGCGCGCAGGGCACGGGCCTTGGTCAGCCACAGCGACAGGTCGTACTCGGCGGTGTAGCCGATGGCACCGTGCAGTTGAAGCGCCGTACGGGCGGTCTGGTACGCCGCCTCGCACGCGGTGACCTTCGCGGCCGCCACGTCGGCAGGGTCCATGGTGAGCGCGGCGCCGAAGAGCAGCGGACGCGCGAACTCCAACGCGATCTTCGCATCGGCCAGTTGATGCTTCACCGCTTGGAACGAGCCTATGGGGACACCGAATTGGGTGCGCTGCTTGACGTAGGCGACGGTTCCGTCGAGCAGCGCGAGCCCGACACCGAGGGCTTGGGCGGCGGTTGCGAGGCGGGCCCAGGTGAGGGCGTGGGCGAGAGCGGCGGTCAGGTGCGGGCCTGCGGCGAGCAGTTCACCGCCGGTGGGGGTGGGGAAGAGGCGTCGGGCGGGGTCGAGGGACGCGTGCGGACCGGCCGTCGAGGGTGCGTGGCCGGGCGGGGGAGCGAGCCGCAACTCGGCCTCCGACATTGTCAGTTGTACGTCCGCCACGTCCGCGTCCAGCGCGTACCGCCCCGTCGTGAGCGTCGCCGTGGACTCGCCGGAGGCCAGCGGCGGCAACAGCCGTTTGGCCGGGCCCGAGTCGTCCAGCGCGGTGAGCAGGGCGGCTGTCGCCACCGTCTCCACCAGCGGCCCCGGAACCGCGTGCCGCCCCAACTCCACGAACGCCACGGCGAGTTCGACCGGCCGGAGCCCCAGCCCCTCGTACGCCTCCGGCACCGCCAGCGCGAACACCCCCGCCCCCGCGACCCGGCGCCACAACGCGCGCCCACTCGCATGCTCCCCGCGACTCCAGGACCGTACGACCGAGGGCGTGTCCGCCGCCGTCAGCATCGCGTTCAACGAGTCGGCGAACGCCCGCTGTTCGGGGTCGAGGAGGAAGCGCATCAGCGGCGTCCCTTCGGCAGGCCGAGCAGGCGCTCGGCGATGATGTCGCGCTGGATCTCGTTCGTACCGGCGTAGATGGGGCCCGCGAGGGAGAAGACATACCCCTCGGCCCAGTCGGTGTCCGCCAACTCGCCCTCCTCGCCCAGCAGGTCCAGGGCCGTCTCGTGCAGGGCGATGTCGTACTCGGACCAGAAGACCTTGTTCAGGCTGGACTCCGGGCCGATGGACTCGCCGTCGAGGAAACGGGAGGCGTTGGCGTAGGTGAAGAGCTGGTAGGCGCGGGCGCCGATCACGGCGTCGGCCACCTGGTCCCGTACCGTCTGCGAACTGCCCTGCTCCCGCCAGAGGTTGAGGAGGCGGTCGGCGGACGCGAGGAAGCGGCCGGGGGAGCGGAGGGTGAGGCCGCGTTCGTTGCCCGCGGTCGACATGGCGACCCGCCAGCCCTGGCCCGGCTCGCCGATCACGTCCTCGTCGGGGACGAACACCTCGTCCAGGAACAGCTCCGCGAAGGCCGGTCTGCCGTCGAGGCGGCCGATCGGGCGGACCGTGACGCCGGGCGCGCGCAGGTCGAACATCAGGTAGGTCAGGCCCTGGTGGGGTTTCGGGGTGTCCGGCTCGCTGCGGAACAGGCCGAACGCGCGGTCCGCGAAGGCCGCGCGCGACGACCACGTCTTCTGCCCGCTCAACAGCCAGCCCCCGCCTGTGCGCACCGCCCGTGAGGTGAGGGACGCCAGGTCGGAACCCGCCTCCGGCTCCGACCACGCCTGCGCCCACACCACCTCACCGGTCGCCATCGACGGCAGCACACGCGCCCGTTGCTCCCGAGTGCCGTGGTCGAAGAGCGTCGGGGCGAGCAGGTTGATGCCGTTCTGGCCGACCCGGCCCGGCGCGCCCGCCGCGTAGTACTCCTCCTCGAAGACCAGCCACCGCACGATGTCCACGCCCCGGCCGCCGTACTCCTCCGGCCAGGACACCACCGACCAACGGTCCGCGGCGAGTTGGGCCTCCCAGCCGCGATGCGCGGCGAAGCCCTCCTCGGTTTCGAGGGAGGGGAGGGGCACGGCCGGCACGTGCGCGCGCAGCCAGGCGCGGGCCTCGACGCGGAACGCCTCCTGGTCGGGCGTGAAGTCGAGGTCCATCGGCGGCAGTCCTTCCCCAAGAGTCTTTGGCGGTTCTTCCCTAACAAGTGTTTGGTAGGTTAGCGTGGGCCCATGACAGGCGTCGAGAGTCCGGCATACGTCCCCGGGCACGGGCTGCTGAAGGGGCGCACCGCCGTCGTCACCGCCGCCGCCGGCGCGGGCATCGGCGGAGCCACCGCGCGCCGCTTCCTCCAGGAGGGCGCTCGCGTGCTGATCAGCGACGCGCACGCGCGGCGACTCAAGGAGTACGAGGCCGAGTTGGCCGGGGAGTTCGGCGCGGAGTCGGTGGCCGCGCTGCCGTGCGATGTCACCGACGAGGGGCAAGTGCGGGCGTTGTTCGACGCGGCCGTCTCGGCGCACGGACGGCTGGACATCGTCGTCAACAACGCTGGTCTGGGCGGGACTTCGGACCTCGTCGACATGACCGACGAGCACTGGTCGAAGGTGCTGGACGTGACCTTGAACGGCACCTTCCGCTGCACCCGGGCGGCCCTGCGCGCGATGCGCGAGAGCGGCGGCGGGGTGATCGTCAACAACGCCTCCGTCGTCGGCTGGCGCGCCCAGGCCGGGCAGGCGCACTACGCGGCGGCCAAGGCCGGCGTGATGGCGCTGACCCGGTGCGCGGCGATCGAGGCCGCCGAGTACGGGGTGCGGGTCAACGCGGTCTCGCCGAGCCTCGCCATGCACCCGCACCTGGTGAAGGTGACGACACCGGAGTTGCTGGCCGAACTCACCGCGCGCGAGGCCTTCGGGCGGTACGCGGAGCCCTGGGAGGTGGCCAACGTGATCGTGTTCCTGGCCTCGGACTACTCCTCGTACATGACCGGCGAGGTCGTCGCTGTGAGCAGCCAGCATGCGTAGCGGCGCGAGGGGTCGTACGGAGGGACGCGCGAGGGGCCGCACGGCGGGATGCGCGAGGGGCCGCACGAGAGGTTCGGGCCGGGGCACGACAATGGTCCTGTGCCGACCAAGAAGAAGCCCCCGGTGACCGCCGCTCCGGCCCGCCGTCGTGAACTCCTCGACACGGCGGCCGAGGTCTTCGCCGAGCAGGGGTACAACGCCACCACCGTGCGGAAGATCGCCGACCACGCGGGCATGCTCGCGGGCAGCCTCTACTACCACTTCGACTCCAAGGAATCGATGCTGGAGGAGATCCTGCGGACCTTCCTCGACGAGCTGTGGGGCGGCTACGACACCGTCCTGGACGCCGAGTTGGGACCGCGCGAGACGCTGCGGGCCCTGGTCACCGAGTCGTTCCGGGAGATCGACCGGCACCGTGCCGCCGTCGCGATCTACCAGAAGGAGAGCAAGCAACTGGTCGCGCAGGAGCGGTTCGCGTTCCTCGCCGAGTCGCAGCGCAAGTTCGAGAAGGCGTGGCTGTCCACGCTGGAGCGCGGGGTCGCCGCCCAGGTCTTCCGGGCCGACCTCGACGTCCGGCTCACCTACCGGTTCGTCCGGGACACGGTGTGGGTCGCCGCGTCCTGGTACCGGCCGGGCGGACAGCACAGCGCCGAGGAGATCGCCCGGCAGTACCTGTCGATGGTCCTCGACGGGATCGCCGTACGCGAATAGTTCCTCAAGTGCCCCTTTCCGTTAAGTGCCCCTTTCTGTAAGGGAGTTGACATGGCCGAGGCCTACATCGTCGAAGCGGTCCGTACACCCGTCGGGCGGCGCGGGGGAGGGCTGAGCGGGGTGCATCCGGCCGACCTCGGGGCGCATGTGCTCAAGGAACTGGTCGCGCGCTCGGGGATCGATCCCGCCGCCGTCGAGGACGTCGTCTTCGGGTGCCTGGACGCGGTCGGGCCGCAGGCCGGGGACATCGCGCGGACCGCCTGGCTGGCGGCCGGGCTGCCCGAGGAGGTACCGGGCGTGACCGTGGACCGGCAGTGCGGGTCCTCGCAGCAGGCCGTGCACTTCGCGGCGCAGGGCGTACTGTCCGGCACCCAGGACCTGGTCGTCGCCGGTGGCGTCCAGAACATGTCGCTGATCCCCATCGCCTTCGCGTCCCGCCAGGCCGCCGAACCGCTCGGCCTCACGGACGGCCCCTTCGCGGGCAGCGAGGGCTGGCGCGCGCGGTACGGGACGCGGCCGGTGAACCAGTTCGCCGGGGCCGAGATGATCGCCGCGAAGTGGGGGATCAGCAGGCAGGACCAGGAGGAGTTCGCGCTCCGCTCGCACCGGCGGGCCCTGCGCGCCATCGACGAGGGCCGCTTCGAACGGGAGACGGTGGCGTACGGCGCGGTCACGGTCGACGAGGGGCCGCGACGGGACACCTCGCTGGAGAAGATGGCCGGCCTGAAGCCCGTCGTCGACGGCGGCACCATCACCGCCGCCTGCTCCTCCCAGGTCTCCGACGGCGCGGCGGCGATGCTGCTCGCCTCGGAACGGGCGGTACGCGAACACGGCCTGCGCCCACGCGCCCGCGTCCACCACCTCTCGGTCCGGGGCGAGGACCCGATCCGCATGCTCTCGGCCCCCATCCCGGCCACCGCCCACGCCCTGAAGAAGACCGGCCTCTCCATCGACGCGATCGACCTCGTCGAGATCAACGAGGCCTTCGCGCCCGTCGTCCTGGCCTGGCTGAAGGAGACGGGCGCCGACCCGGAGAAGGTGAACGTCAACGGCGGCGCGATCGCCCTCGGCCATCCCCTCGGCGCGACCGGCGTCAAACTCATGACCACCCTCCTGCACGAACTGGAGCGCACCGGCGGCCGGTTCGGCCTCCAGACCATGTGCGAGGGCGGCGGCCAGGCCAACGTGACGATCATCGAACGGCTCTGATGGCAGGGGCAGGGGCAGGGGCAGGGGCAGGGGCAGAGGCAGGAGCGGGGCGATTCGAGGTTCGTTGAACGGCTCTGATCGGGCCGGGCCGCGTCCTACCTGGCTGACCGCTGACCGCTGACCGCTGACCGCTGACCGCTGACCGCTGACCCCTGACCCCTGACCTCGGAGTTCAGGCGTCGGCCCGGACCAGCGTCCACAACACCTCGTCGGCCTCCTTCATCACCCGCCGTACCAGCTCCGCACACGACGGCAGATCCTCGATCACCCCGGCGACCTGCCCGGAGGCCATCACCCCGAGGTCCGTCCGCCCGTCCACCATCGACGCCTTGAGCAGCATCGGCGTGTTCGCGGCGAGGAGGACCTGGCTCCAGGTCAGCTCCTTGCCGTGCTTCATGGCGAGGCCGTCGCGGATCATCCGCCGCCAGGTCAGGCCGGACAGTCGGCGGAAGCCCGCCGCCCGGCGTACCGCCTGGAACAGGGTTCTCGCACGGCCGGAGTTCTCCAAGGTGTCGACCAGTTCCGTACGGAGCATGCGGTGCGGGAGGCCGTCGACCGCCCTTGTGACCGTGACGTCCTTGACCGTCGCCGCCAGATAGGCCGCCTTCACCGCGTCCGGGACCGTCGAGTCCGAGGTGAGGAGGAAACGGGTGCCCATGGCGACACCCGCCGCCCCGTAGGCCAGCGCGGCGACCAGTCCCCGCCCGTCGAAGAAGCCGCCGGCCGCCACGACCGGTATGTCCACCGCGTCCACGACCTGGGGCAACAACACCGTCGTCGCCACCTCCCCGGTGTGCCCGCCGCCCTCCCCGCCCTGCACGATCACCGCGTCCGCGCCCCACGCCGCGACCTTCTCCGCGTGCCGCCGCGCCCCGATCGACGGGATCACGACGACGCCCGCCTCCTTCAGCTCGGCGATCAACTCGGCGGACGGTGCGAGCGCGAAGGACGCGACCCGCACGCCCTCCTCGATCATGATCCGCACCCGGTCGCCGGCGTCGGCCGCGTCGGCGCGCAGATTCACCCCGAACGGCTCCCGCGTACGGGACTTGACCTCGCGGATCGCGTCCCGGAGCCGGTCGGTGGTCATGGTCGCGGAGGCCAGGATGCCCAGCGCGCCCGCGTTCGCCGTGGCCGACACCAGGCGGGGTCCCGCCACCCACCCCATGCCCGTCTGCACGATCGGATGCCGGACCCCGACCAGCCGGGTCAGCGCGGTCTCCATCACGAACTCACCTCCCTGAGACGGGCGTCGGCCGGGTCGATCACCTCACGGATCAGCCGCAGCTCCTCCTCGGTCGGCTCGCGCGTGTACGGCACCTCGTCCGGGACCGCCAGCGCGAACCCCGTCGCCTCCCGCACCCGCTCCGCACTCACTCCCGGATGCAGCGAGGCCAGCCTCATCGAGTGGTCGGGGGTCGCGAAGTCGAAGACACCGAGGTCGGAGACGACCCGGGGGATACGGTGGAAGCGGGCCGTCCCCGGATGCTCGGCGACCCGGTCGTACCCCACCCCGCACACCATGTCGACCTTCTCCACGAACACCCGCGGGGAGTGTCGAGGTATCCAGTAACTCGTGGGATTGTTCAGCGTGTTGATCGGCGCCCCGCGCACCCCGAGCAACTGCCGCTTCGGCCGCGCCCAGTCGCCGATGCACGAGATGTTCTGGTTGCCGTACCGGTCGATCTGGCTCGCGCCCATCATCACGTGCCGCCGCCCGCTCGACACCAGTGCCAGATGCTGCCGGTACGGCAACCAGCCCTCCGGCGTCCCGTCCGGACGGACGATCATCGCCTCGCCGTCGGTCAGCAACAGGTCCGGCGCGAAGGTGAGCCGGGCCAGCCGAGCGCCCACGGACGGGATCAGGCCCATCGGGCTGGCCAGGATCTCCCCGGCGTCACGCCAGGCCTCCGCGCAGGCGATCACGCAGTACTCGGAACGCAGTACGTCCATCACCCCTGCTCCTCCTGCCAGTTCCGCACCACGGACCCGTAGGCCTGTTCGTCACCGGCCAGGAACCGCTCGGAGAACTCCGCCCAGGGGGTGCTCGCGTACAGCCGCTGGAAGTCCTCGTCCCTGCCGTAGTCGGGAGCGCACGACGTGAAGTGGGCGCCGCCGGGGGCCTCGACGACTCCGGTCACGCTCAGCCGCTTGACGAGCAGGGACTGCGGCGGTGCCTCCTTCGTCAACTCGGCCGTGTCCACGATCCGTTCGCAGGAGACATAGGCGGCGTCCGCCGCCTCGCAGAACAGGTCGTCGAAGTACGGGTCCGGGCCCAGGTACTGCCCGTTGCCCAACCGGTCGGCGCGGTTGACGTGCACCAGGGCCGCGTCCAGCCGCAGCGCGGGCATCGCGACGAACGTCTCCCCGTCCTCGTACGGTGAAGTGACCGTCCGCAACCCGGGGTTGACCCGCATCACGTCCGAGCCGATCCCCGCACGCACCGGCAGGAACGGCAGCCGGTTCGCGGCGCCACGCAGGCCCCACATGAACATCGCCTCGTCGATCTCCATCAGCTCGAACGCCCCGCTCTCGCGTGCCGCGCGGTAGTGCGGTTCGAGGGGGACCGAGTCGAGCGTGACGAACGCGGCCACCAGCTTGCGGATGCGGCCGGCCGCCGCGAGCATGCCGACGTCCGGGCCGCCGTAGGAGACGACGGTGAGGTCGGTGATGTCCGAGCGGAGCAGGGCCCGCACCAGGGCCATGGGTTTGCGGCGCGAGCCCCAGCCGCCGATGCCGAGGGTCATGCCGCTGTGCAGCCGGGAGACGACCTCGTCGGCCGTCATCGTCTTGTCGCTCACCTACGCCCCCTCTCTTGCGGACCGTTCGGTCTCTCTGGTCTCTTCGGGTTTTCCGAAGGTGTCGCGGACCCGGTCGGCCACCCCGCTGACGTTGGCCTCGAAGGTGAAGCCCTGCTCGAAGCGGTAGCTGCGGCGGACGTCGACGGGGTCGATGCCGTTGATCGCGGACTTGGCGAGGCGGATCAGCTCGCCGTCCTTGGCGGCTATCTCGGCCGCCAACTCCAGGGCGGCGGGCAGGAGTTCGGCGCGTGGTACGACGCGCCACACCGAGCCGTGCGCGTGCAGCTCGGCCGCCGTCGCCGTGCGCGAGGTGTAGTACAGGGCGCGCATCAGATGCTGGGGGACCAGCCGGGCCAGATGCGTGGCGGCGCCCAGCGCGCCCCGGTCCAGCTCGGGCAGGCCGAAGGTGGCGTCCTCGCTCGCCACGATCACGTCCGCGTTGCCGACCAGACCGATGCCCCCGCCCAGACAGAAGCCCTGCACGGCCGCCACGACGGGCACCTCGCACTCGTACACCGCCGCGAACGCCTCGAAACAGCCCCGGTTCACCCCGACCAGGGCCGACTGCCCCCGCGCCTGTATCTCCTTGATGTCCACGCCCGCGTTGAAACCCCGCCCCTCGGCCGCCAGCACGACGCAGCGCACGGCGGGGTCACGCCCGGCCGCGCGCACGGCGTCGGCCAGGGCGAACCAGCCGTCCACCGGCAGCGCGTTCACCGGCGGATAGTCGACCGTGATGACGGCAACTCCCTTGCCCGCAGCGGAATTCCCCGAGCTTCCCGAGCTTCCCGAACTTCCCGAACTTGCCGAGCTTTCCGAGGTTTCCGGGGAGGAGGTGGAGACACCCATGGACGCATCAGCTACCTTTCCACCAAACATTTGTTAGGTGTGAGGCTTCGAAGCTAGCAGCCGGAGAATCCGAGCGGGAGGCCCTGTGGACAACCCCCCTGTGGACAACTCGCCCGACCGCCCATTGCGCGGCCGCACCGTCCTCGTCACCGGCGGCACCCGAGGCGTCGGCGCCGGTATCGCGCGGGCCTTCGCCGAGGCCGGTGCCGAGGTGCTGACCTGCGCGCGCAGGCCGCCCGAAGACCCGGTCAACGGAACCGAGTTCAGGCCCCTCGATCTGCGCGACCCGGACGCCGTACGGGAGTTCTTCGACGCGCTGCCCCGGCTCGACGTGCTCGTCAACAACGCGGGCGGCGCGCCGTACCGCCCGCTGATCGACGCGGAGGCCGAACGCCACGCGCGGATCATCGAGTTGAACCTCCTCGCACCGCTCACCGCGTCCCTCGCCGCGTACGAGCACCTCAAGCGGGCCAAGGGCTCGGTCGTGATGATCGGCAGCGTCAGCGGCAGCCGCCCCTCGCCCGGTTCGGCGGCGTACGGGGCGGCCAAGGCCGGCCTGGAGAACCTGGCACGTTCGATGGCGGTGGAGTGGGCGCCGGACATCCGCGTCAACACACTCGTCGTCGGCATGGTCCGCACGGAGCTGTCCCACCTCCACTACGGCGGCGAGGACGCCATCGACGCCGTCTCCCGGACCGTCCCGCTCGGCCGCCTCGCCGACCCCTCCGACATCGGCGCGGCGGCGGTCTTCCTCGCCTCCGACGCCGCCGCCTACATCAGCGGCGCGAGCCTCCTCGTCCACGGGGGCGGGGAGCGGCCGGCCTTCCTGGACGCGGCAACTGCCAACAAAGAGACCTGAGATGAGACCTCAGATGAGGCATGTGATGACACAGGGGATGACCGGAGAGGTGAGTTGAGAGAGATGAGCGGAATCTGCGACGGGCGGGTCGTCGTCGTCACCGGCGCGGGTCGCGGGCTCGGCCGCGCCCACGCCCTCGCCTTCGCCGCCGAGGGCGCCCGGGTCGTCGTCAACGACCTCGGCGTCGGCCTCGACGGCACCCCGGACCCCGACAGCCCGGCCGCGCAGGTCGTCGCCGAGATCCGCGCGGCGGGCGGCGAGGCGGTGACCCACGGCGGCGACATCGCCACGGCCGCCGGTGCCGCGTCCCTGGTCGCGACCGCGCTGGAGACCTACGACCGGCTCGACACCCTTGTCAACAACGCGGGTTACCTGCGCGACCGGATGCTCGTCAACCTTGACGAGGACGACTGGGACGCGGTGATGCGCGTCCACCTGAAGGGCCACTTCCTGCCCCTGAAACACGCCGCAGCGCACTGGCGGGCGGAGACCAAGGCAGGCCGCACGCCGGTCGCCCGGATCATCAACACCAGCAGCGGAGCAGGGTTGTTGGGCTCGCTCGGGCAGGGCAACTACAGCGCCGCCAAAGCCGGCATCGTCGGCCTCACCCTCGTCGCGGCGGCCGAACTGGCCCGCTACGGCGTCCAGGTCAACGCGATCGCCCCCGCGGCGCGGACCCGTATGACGGAACACACCTTCGCGGAGACGATGGCCGCGCCCGACTCCGGGTTCGACGTGATGGCGCCGGAGAATGTGTCGCCGCTGGTGGTGTGGTTGGGGTCCGGCGCGAGTGCGGGGGTTACCGGGCGGGTGTTCGAGGCCGAGGGCGGGCGGATCACCGTGATGGAGGGGTGGAGGGCGGGGCCCAGTGTGGACAAGGGGGCGCGGTGGGGTGTTGGGGAGGCGGGGGAGACGGTGCTGAAGTTGTTGGCGGAGGCGGGGATTCCGGGGGTGGTGTACGGGGCGTAGGCGGAGGGTGGTGTGCGTCGACTTCTCGGCGCACCGAGTCTGCTTGGACTGGCCTACTTCTCGGCCACCGAGTCTGCCTTTGTGGGTCCACTTTCTCGGCCGACCGAGTCGGGTGGTGGGTGGGCATAGGTCGGGGGTCTGGGGGCGGAGTCCCCAGGGG
>NZ_JBHXME010000167.1:0-24035 GCF_042721125.1 Streptomyces sp. NPDC058469 | reverse complement strand
AGACAGGGACAGATGTCAGCGCCGCCGTGGCCCGGAAGTTTTTACGGTCCCTGGATCAGAGCTGTGCGCCCGACAGACGCTCCACCGCGCGCAGCAGCGCCGAGTGGTCGAGGCCGCCGTCGCCCTGGGCGCGCAGCGACGCGACCAACTGGGCCACCACGGCGCCTACGGGCAGGGCCGCGCCGACGTTGCGGGCCGCGTCCGTGACGATGCCCATGTCCTTGTGGTGCAGGTCGATCCGGAAGCCCGGCTTGAAGTCGCGGTTGAGGAAGTTGTCCTTCTTCCGCGTCAGCACGGTGGACCCCGCGAGCCCGCCGTTGAGGACATCGAGGGCGGCAGCCAGGTCCACGCCCGACTTCTCCAGGAAGACCACGGCCTCCGCGCACGCCTGGATGTTCACGGCGACGATCAGCTGGTTGGCGGCCTTCACGGTCTGGCCCGAGCCGTGCGGACCGCACAGCACGATGGTCCGGCCGAGCGCGTCGAAGATCGGCTCGGCCTCCTCGAAGTCGGACTGTCCGCCGCCGACCATGATGGACAGCACGGCCTCGACCGCACCGGCCTCACCGCCGGACACGGGAGCGTCCAGGACCCGAATTCCCTTGTCCACGGCCGCCTTTGCCAGGTCGACCGAGGTCTGCGGGGTGATCGACGACATGTCGATCAGCAGGGTGCCGGCCCGCGCGTTCTCCAGGATGCCGTCCGGGCCGTAGGCGATGGCCTCGACCTGGGGGGACGCGGGCACCATCGTGATCACCACGTCGGCGTCCCGCACGGCCTCGGCGATGGAACCGGCCGCGGTGCCGCCGGCGGCGGTCAGGCGGTCCAACTTGTCCTGTTCCAGGGTGAATCCGGTGACGTCGTAACCCGCCTTGATCAGGTTCTCGGACATGGGGGAGCCCATGATGCCGAGGCCTATCCACGCGATCTTGGGGAGATTGCTCATGGGTGCCTCTCTTGCTGCAACTGCTGTGCGATGTCGGGGAGTTCAGCGCGCGTCGCGCGGGAGCCAGTCGAAGGCCTCGGCGCTCGGGCGGTCGCCGGGCTTGTACTCCAGGCCCACCCAGCCGTCGTAACCGGCCTTCCTCAACTGGTCGAGGAGGTCTTCCAGGGGGAGCGTGCCGGTGCCGGGGGCGCCGCGGCCCGGGTTGTCCGCGATCTGCACATGGCCGGTCTTCGCCGCGAACCGCTCGATCACGGACGGGAGTTCCTCGCCGTTCATGGACAGGTGGTAGAGGTCCATGAGGAAGCGCGCGTTGCCGAGACCGGACGCGGCGTTCACCTTGTCGACGACTCCCACGGCGGCGGGGGCGCTGACGAGCGGGTACAGCGGCGACTCGGGCTTGTTGAGGGCCTCGATCAGCAGCACCGCACCGATCCGGTCGGCGGCGCGGGCCGCGAGGACCAGGTTCTCCAGCGCGAGCGCGTCCTGCTCGGCCGGGTCGACGCCGGCCACGCGGTTGCCGTAGAGCGCGTTGAGAGCCGTGGCGCCGAGTGAGTGGGCGAAGTCGGCGGCCACGTCGATGTTCGCGCGGAACTTCTCCGACTCCTCGCCGGGGAGCGACAGGGCGCCGCGGTCCGGGCCGGGGAGCTGTCCGGCGTAGAAGTTCAGGCCGGTGAGCTGGACGCCCGCGTCCTCCAACGCCTGCTTGAGCGAGTCGAGTCGGGACTGCTCGGGGGTGGGGGAGTCGACCCAGGGCCACCACAGCTCGACCGCGGTGAAGCCGGCCGCGGCGGCGGCCGCGGGGCGCTCCAGGAGCGGGAGTTCGGTGAAGAGGATCGACAGGTTGACGTTGAAGCGCTGGTCTGCGCCTGTGTCCCATTCGAAAGCCGGCATGGGGGTCGCGCTCCCTTCCGTGTCGGGTGCTGCCTTCAGATTCCGTATTGCGGAATATAGTTTCTGCTTAATGGAAGATTGCCGTCGGGTGTCGGAGCTTGTCAAGAGGGCTCGGCGGAAAACGGCACCGCGCGTTAGGTTGTGCCCGTGCGATTGCGAGTGGAGTTCACGACAGAGCCCTTCGACCTGGACGAGGCGCCCGAGCATGCGCTGGTGGCCCGGGAGGTCATCGAGGCGGCGGAGCTGGACGCCGTGGACGTCGGGCCGTTCGGCAACACGGTCGAGGGCGGCACCGACGCGGTGCTCACCGCCGTCGACGCGCTGCTGCGCAGGACCCTGGAGGCCGGCGCCACCCGGGTCTCGCTCCAGCTCAACGTGATCGGCGAGGGTGACCGGTGACCGGCATCGGGGACGAGCCGTTCATCACGGCCGTGAAGCCGCTGGTCGACGCGATGGGCGGCGAGATGCTCCCGCCCGACGAGGCCGGCCCCGACGACGTCGTGCTCGCCTGGGAGGGCGCCGACGTGGTCGCCGTACGCCTGCCGCAGCTCGCGGACTCGCTGGACCACATCCTGGCCGCCATGGAGCGCAAGAAGGGCAAGCCCCTCGCGGACCTGGACCGCAAGGCCAAGCAGGAGGTCGTACGGATACTGGAGGCGCGCGGCGCCTTCTCGGTACGACATGGAGTGGAGACCGTGGCGGGCGCCCTCGGGGTCAGCCGGTTCACCGTGTACAACTACCTGAACCGTGAGAAAGACGCCTGAGCTGAACTGCGAGAAGGGCGGCTGAGCTGGGCCTTGGGGTGCGTGGTCGGGGCGGGCGCGAGGGGAGCTGGGCCCCGTTGGCGGCTTGGGCAGGCCGGTGGGCCGGATTCGGGCGGGTGCGCTGGTCGTCGTGACGGGTTCCGCCCGGGCCTCTCGGGTGTGCCCGATGCCGCCGCTGTCCAGCCCACTCCTTCTCGCCGGCGCGACTCCGCCCGCAGGCGCCCGCCGGAAGCCGTCACGCTCGTCGGCGCCCATCCCCCCAGGCGGGTCCCGCGGCTTTGTTACCCGGAATTTTCAACAAAGTGTTGACGTGGTGTTTCGCAGGGCGTTAGCTACTGGGCAGCCCGTTCAGCACAAGGCCACGGAGGCTGCCGTGACTTCGACTTCCACGCCGCCGGGGCTCGTCCGGTTCAACGTCCTGGAGGAGCACGCCGCGTTCGCCGCTCTCCTTGAGGCGTGTGCCTCCACGGCGTGGGCGCGGCGGCTGCTCGCCGCCCGTCCGTACGCCGGCCCCGAGGACCTGTACGCCGCCAGCGACTCCGCGACGGCGGACCTGACCGCCGACGACCTGGCCGAGGCGATGGCCGGTCACCCGCCGATCGGCCGCCCCAAGCCCGGCGACCCCACCTCCGCCCGCGAACAGCGCGGCATGACGGGCGCCTCCGAGGACCTCAGGGCGGAGATGCTCGACCTCAACCTGTCGTACCAGGAGAAGTTCGGCCATGTCTTCCTGATCTGCGCCACCGGCCGGACCGGCGAGCAGATGCGCGACGCGGTCGAGGAACGGATCGGCAACTCGCCGGAGCGGGAACGCGAGATCGTCCGCACCGAGCTGGGCAAGATCAACCGCATCCGGCTCGCCCGCATCGTCGAAGAGGAAGCCCGAGCATGAGCACCAGCACCACCGCCTCGGTGTCCACGCACATCCTGGACACGAGCGTCGGCCGCCCCGCCGAGGGCGTCGCCGTCCAACTCGACGCCCGCAGCGGCCCGTTGGGAGAGTGGCAGCCGCTCGGTGGCTCCGCCACCGACGCGGACGGGCGGTGCAAGGACCTCCCCGCGCTGCCGGAGGGCACCACACACGTACGGCTCGACTTCGCCGTAGAGCCGTATTTCGAAAAGAAGCAAGCCGATGCGCAGCAGGACGCCCCCGCGAATCGGGACAGCGATGCGACCGGAGTGTTCTTTCCCGAGGTGGCGATCACCTTCGCCGTGAAGCCCGGTGAGCACTACCACGTACCGCTGCTGCTCAACCCGTTCGGCTACTCCGTTTACCGAGGGAGCTAGCAGACATGCCCACGATCCTGGGACAGAACCAGTACGGCAAGGCCGAGAACCGAGTCGTCAAGATCACGCGGGACGGCGCCACCCATCACATCAAGGACCTCAACGTGTCCGTGTCGCTGAGCGGCGACATGGACGAGGTCCACTACTCCGGCTCCAACGCCAACGTGCTGCCGACCGACACCACCAAGAACACGGTGTACGCGTTCGCCAAGGAGCACGGCATCGAGTCCGCCGAGCAGTTCGGCATCCACCTCGCCCGGCACTTCGTGACCTCGCAGGAGCCGATCAAGACCGCGCGCGTCCGCATCGAGGAGTACTCCTGGGAGCGGATCGACACCTCGGACGCCAACTCCCAGTTCATCGGCGCCGACGAGGTCAAGCACTCCTTCGTCCGCAAGGGCCAGGAGACCCGGGTCACCCAGATCACCTACGACGGTGAGTCCTGGGAGGTCATTTCCGGACTCAAGGACCTCGTCGTGATGAACTCGACCAACTCCGAGTTCTGGGGCTACGTCAAGGACAAGTACACGACGCTCCCCGAGGCCTACGACCGCATCCTGGCCACCCAGGTCTCCGCCCGCTGGCGCTTCAACTGGTCCGACGACGAGCAGAAGACGCCGAGTTGGGAGAAGTCCTACGAGCAGGTGAGGAAGCACATGCTCCAGGCCTTCGCCGAGACGTACTCGCTGTCGCTCCAGCAGACCCTGTATCAAATGGGTTCGCGGATCATCGACAACCGCAGCGAGATAGACGAGGTCCGCTTCTCCCTCCCCAACAAGCACCATTTCCTTGTGGACTTGGAGCCGTTCGGGCTGAAGAACGACAATGAGGTGTACTTCGCCGCCGACCGGCCCTACGGCCTGATCGAGGCGACGGTCCTGCGGGACGGCTGCGAGCCGAAGATCCCGGTGGATCTCACCAACCTCTGAGCAACTCCCTCTGGACCGGCGCCCTTTCGGCCGGTTCACTCGCGGCACCCGTGGCCCGCCCGTCCCGTGCGGGCCGCGGTACTCAAATCCCGGGGTCCTGCCGTGCCCATTCCGCAGAGTGAACAGGACGAACCATGGCAGCAGTTCAGCGCATCGTCATCGAGAACTGTTCGATCGCGACCGTCGATGCCGACGACACGGAGTACGCCACCGGTCACCTCGTCGTCGCCGGCAACCGCATCGAGTCCCTCGGCGCGGGACGGGCCCCCGAGGGCCTGGAGAACGTCGTACGCCGCATCGACGCGTCGGGCCACCTGGTGACACCGGGTCTGGTCAACACCCACCACCACTTCTACCAGTGGATCACCCGGGGCCTGGCCACCGACCACAACCTCTTCGACTGGCTCGTCGCGCTGTACCCGACCTGGGCGCGCATCGACGAGCAGATGGTCCGCGCCGCCGCGCAGGGTTCCCTCGCGATGATGGCCCGCGGCGGTGTGACCACCGCGCTGGACCACCACTATGTCTTCCCCGAGGGCTCCGGCGACCTCTCCGGCGCCATCATCGGCGCCGCCCGCGAGATGGGTGTCCGCTTCACCCTGGCCCGCGGCTCCATGGACCGCAGCGAGAAGGACGGCGGGCTGCCCCCGGACTTCGCCGTCGAGACCCTCGAAGGCGCGCTGGCCGCGACCGAGGCGACGGTACGGGAGCACCACGACGCCTCCTTCGACGCGATGACGCAGGTCGCCGTCGCGCCCTGCTCGCCCTTCTCCGTCTCCACCGAACTCATGCGTGAGGGCGCCGAGTTGGCGCGGCGGCTCGGCGTACGGCTGCACACGCACGGCTCGGAGACGGTCGAGGAGGAGCAGTTCTGCAAGGAGTTGTTCGGCATGGGCCCGACCGACTACTTCGAGTCCACCGGCTGGCTCGGCGAGGACGTGTGGATGGCGCACTGCGTCCACATGAACGACTCCGACATCGCCGCCTTCGCCCGGACGAAGACCGGCGTCGCCCACTGTCCGTCCTCCAACGCCCGGCTCGCGGCCGGTATCGCCCGCGTCCCCGACATGCTCGCCGCCGGCGTCCCGGTCGGCCTCGGCGTCGACGGCACCGCGTCCAACGAGTCCGGTGAACTCCACACCGAGCTGCGCAATGCCCTCCTCATCAACCGTCTCGGCGCCCACCGCGAAGCGGCCCTCAACGCCCGTCAGGCCCTCCGCCTCGGAACGTACGGCGGCGCCCAAGTCCTGGGCCGCGCACGCGAGATCGGCTCCCTGGAACCGGGCAAGCTCGCCGACCTGGTGCTGTGGAAGCTGGACACGCTGGCCCACGCCTCGATCGCCGACCCGGTGACCGCGCTGGTCTTCGGCGCGGCGGCCCCGGTCACCGCGTCGTTCGTGAACGGCCGTCAGATCGTCGAGGATAACCGCCTGTTGCACGTCGACGAGGACGCGATCGCCCGTTCCACGCGGGAGGAAGCCCGACGACTGGCGCGGATCGCCGCGCAGGGCTGACCCGGTCCGGCGTCAACCGCCGTACGAGGTCGACCAGTTGAAGAACTCCGGTCGAGGGGGACGGCCCTCGACCGGTGGCCGTGGCCGGGGCGTGCATGAAGGTGTGCGCCCCGGAACGGCCTTACCCACCCTGCCCATTGGGTTCCGTCCCGGTCCCGCACGACCGCGCACCACCTCCTGAAACCCACGTCAGAGCCGACGTGTTACCCGCCCGGAGGAGCCGCCGTGACCACCCACCCCGTCGTTCATCCAGTCGACGAGAAACTCCCCGCACTCAAGATGGCCACCACGGGCCTGCAGCACGTGGCCGCCATGTACGCGGGAGTCGTCGCCCCGCCGCTGATCGTCGGCGCGGCCGTCGGCCTCTCCGGCACCGAACTCACCTTCCTCACCGGCGCCTGCCTTTTCACCGCGGGCCTCGCCACCTTCCTGCAGACCCTCGGGATCTGGAAGATCGGCGCCCGGCTGCCGTTCGTCAACGGCGTCACCTTCGCCGGAGTCGCCCCGATGACCGCGATCGTGGCCTCCACCAAGGACAAGGCCGACGCACTGCCCGTCATCTTCGGCGCGGTGATCGTCGCCGGCCTCCTAGGCTTCCTCGCCGCGCCCTTCTTCAGCAAGGCCGTCCGCTTCTTCCCGCCGGTCGTCACCGGCACCGTCATCACCCTCATAGGCGTGTCCCTGCTGCCCGTTGCCTTCGGCTGGGCACAGGGACCCGACCCCTCGGCACACGACTACGGTTCGCGGACGTACCTGGGCCTCGCCGCCGCCACCCTCGTCGTCGTCCTGGTCCTCCGCCGCTTCACCCGGGGCTTCGTCAAGCAAATAGCAGTCCTGCTCGGCCTGTTGATCGGCACCCTCCTCGCGATCCCCTTCGGGGCAACGGACTTCAGCCCGGTCGCGGACGCCGACGTCATCGGCTTCCCGAGCCCGTTCCACTTCGGCGCACCCCAGTTCCAGGTCGCCGCGATCATCTCGATGTGTGTGGTCATGGTGGTCTCGATGACCGAATCCACCGCGGACATGCTGGCGTTGGGCGAGATCGTCGAACGCCCGGCGGACGAACGGACCATCGCCGCGGGCCTGCGCGCGGACACCCTCGGCTCGGCCCTCAGCCCCCTCTTCAACGGCTTCATGTGCAGCGCCTTCGCCCAGAACATCGGCCTCGTCGCCATGACCCGCATCCGCAGCCGGTACGTCGTCGCCACCGGCGGCGGCTTCCTGGTGCTGATGGGCCTGTGCCCGATGGCCGCGTCGCTCATCGCCGTCGTACCGCGCCCGGTCCTGGGCGGAGCGGGCGTCGTCCTGTTCGGCTCGGTCGCCGCGAGCGGCATCCAGACCCTGGTCAAGGCAGGCCTGGAGCGGGACGACAACATCCTGATCGTGGCTGTCTCGCTGGCCGTCGGCATCATCCCGATCACGGCGCCGGACTTCTACCACGCCTTCCCGCAGACCGTGCGGATCGTGCTCGACTCGGGCATCTCCACGGGCTGCGTCGCCGCGGTGGCGCTCAACCTGGTCTTCAACCACCTCGGCCGGGCCCGCGAACAGGTCAGGGGTACGACCGAGGCCGTACCCCTCGCCCGTCAGCCGATCTCGTAACTGTCCCCGTACACCTTCCACTTGAGCGGCGGATCCAGGTCGAGGTCGCCCTTCTTCAGGAACACCCGCTGTGCCGTCTCGACCCGGGTCACGTCGCTGTGCGCCTCCTCCTGCTTCATCGCCCAGACGCGGGCGTCGAGGAAGGCGTCGAGATACGTCGTCTCGTTGCCGCCCTCGGTGGGAGTGGCCGCGTGCTTGCGGGCCCGGGCGCGGATGCCGCCGAAGCAGACCGGGTCCGTGCCCGGGCCGTGCATCACCATCGCGTCGTAGTAGACGAACTGCCCGAGCGTGCCGACCCCGTCCTTCTTGGCACGCGCCACGGCCGGGTCGAAGTAGCCGCGGTCCCGCTCGTCGCGCTGCGCCTCGCGGAACGCGGCGGACGTCCGCGCGGCCTTCCGCCACGCCGCTGGGAACCCCGGGGCCAGCCCCTTGTGCGAGGCGGTGCCGTCCACGGCGCGCAGCGCGGGCAGATAGCCGGCGAGGACATTGCCCGGAGCCCGCTTCGTGTACAGCTCGACGAGGGCGAGCATGTCGCTGGTACCGGAGCAGAAGCCGATGATCCCGCCGGTGTAGCCGCGGCCGTCGCCGATGTCCTCGATGTACGCGTACTGCGCCTCCCAGTCCAGGGAGGAGTTCTCCGCGCTCGACACCAGCCGCATCGCGATGTCCTTCTTCGCGGGCGCGTCGAGCCCCGCCGCACCGTCCGTCGAGGCCTCGGCGGACGCCCACTGGCTCGTGACCGCCGCCGTACCGAGGGCTGCGAGCAGGGTGCGGCGGGTGGCTTTTCTTCGGAAGAACGGCACGTCGACTCCAAGGCGGGCGCGGTACACGGCAACTGTGAAAGGCAGCCGAGACTCGCGCGTCAACTTGGGAAAGCCGTGGGGTGGCGTTAGCAGGTCGCTGTGAATTCCCCGGCCACGCCATGAGGTTGGCGAACAACTCGGCCTGGCACGCAGGGGGAGTTGGGCCTTCGTCGCGTACAGCGTCTGCATGTCGAGACCGAACTCGGCGAGAGCGACGGCGGGTTCGGCCCCCTCGCGTTGGAGCCGGTCACGATCGAGCCCGCTGACCGCCAGGGCCTCCGGCACGAACTCCTTGCTGATCGGCCGCAGTTCACGGTAGAAGGTCAGCTTCTCCGGATCCGCCCCGGTGAACCCCTCGGCGTCCTGGACACCGGCGACGGCCGCGCCGAAGCTCAGCATGGAGTATGGCCCCGGGATCGGGCCGTCGGCTTCGATGTCGACGGAGATGTAGAGGCCGGGTTTGACGCGTCGGGCGGCCATGGCATCGGAGCATCGCAGGTGGGCGGCGGCGGCCGCATCTGGAACTCGGGCGTATCCGTGTTCAGCCGCGCCGGACCGACTGGCAGGGCATGGCCGCCGGTAGCCGTCCCGTGAAGTACGACCGGGGCGGGACACCCATCAGGGTGCGGAAGTCGGAGGTCATGTGGGACTGGTCGTAGTAGCCGGTGACGGTGGCGAGCTGGGCCCAGGAGAGCTCAGTGGCGTGCGCCAGCACCGCGCGGACGCGGTTGATACGGGCGTAGTGCTTGGGGGAGAGGCCGACCCCCTCGGCGAACAGGTTGCGCAACTGCCGCTCGCTGACGGCGAGTTCACGGGCCACGTCGGTCACCGGTCCGGGCAGGTGCCCGGTGCGGATCGACATCGCGTCGACGCCGGCCCGCACGAGGCCGGTGCGCGAGGAGTCCGCGACGGCGGTGAGCCGCGCGGGGAGCACCTCCGCGAGCCGCTCCACCGTCCGCTCGGGGTCCGCGTCCAACCACCGCAGTTCGTCGGCCAGTTGGCGGGCCTTCCCGCCGGGCAGGTCGCCCAGGACCACGGCCCGGCCGACGAGGTCGACCGCCGGAACACCCAGCAGCGGCAGCGTGGTGCCCGGAGCCAGCCGTACCTCCACACAGGACACGAGGGGCTTGCCCGCGTGGTACGTGGCCCGGACGCGCGGCCCGACGACAAGGACGCTGCGCCGGCCGTTCCCCTCGACCCGCACGACCACTTTCGTGTCCGCGTCCGGGAGATGGACGAACGGCTCCTTCGGCACGGCGTCGATCCGCAGCGCGCCGACGCGCGCGATCCAGGGGCGCAGTTCGTCGGGCACGGGCACGGCCCACTGGGACAGGGCGTTCGTCACCCCTCCACGGTAAGCGCGCAGCCGGGCCGCACACCGTCCCCGAACGTGCCGGAATCTCCTAGAACCAAGGCCGCTTCCCCGCCCACTGTGGTGGCCATGATCCTAGTGACGGGTGCCACGGGCACCATCGGCAGTGAAGTCGTACGACAGCTCGCGGCGCGCGGCGAGAAGGTGCGCGCCCTGACCCGGGACCCCGCAAAGGCCCATGTCCCGACGGGAGTTGAGACGGCGCTGGGCCACCACGCCGACCCGGCCTCGGTGGAGACGGCGATGACCGGCGTCGAAGTCGCTTTCCTCGTAGGGGTGTTCGGGCCGGACGACTCCGCGCACGACCGGGCTCTCGTCGAGGCGGCACGGGCGGCGGGCGTACGCCGCATCGTGAAGCTCTCCGGAATCGGCGCCGGCGACCCCGCCGTCGGGCCGGTCGGCACCTGGCACGTACCCGGTGAACAGGCCGTGCGGGACAGCGGGTTGGAGTGGACGATCCTGCGCCCCTCGGCCTTCGCCTCGAACACGCTGGGCTGGGCGGCATCCGTACGTGCGGGCAGCCCGATACCGAACACGAGCGGCGACGGCGGCCAGGGGGTCGTCGATCCGCGCGATGTGTCCGAGGTGGCGGCGGCCGCCCTCCTCGACCCGGGCCACTCGGGACGGACGTACACCCTCACCGGCCCCGAGGTGCTCAGCGTCCCGGCCCAGGCCGCCGTCCTCGCCGAGATCCTCGGGCGTCCGGTCGCGGTGCGCGGCCTGTCCTCGGCCGAGGCGCGCGAGTATCTGCTCGGGCTGGGCTTCAGCGACACGTTCATCGATGCCTCCGAGATCAGCAGGGGGTTCGTCCGGGAGGGCGGCAACGAGGTCGTGACCGGTGACGTACGGGAGGTTCTGGGCCGCCCGGCGCGGAGTTACCGGGAGTGGGCCCAGGACCACAAGGGTGCGTTCGGGGAGGGCTGACCGGTGACCTGAGCGGAGGCGGGCGCGTCAGACCTGCCCCAGCCCCTGCCTCCGCTCCTTGCCCGACCTCAGGACCACCGACGCCAGCACCAGGGCGGCCACCGCGATCAACGCGCCAGCCCGGAAGGCCAGTTGGTACCCCTCCGCAGTCGCCGGGATCAACTCCCCACCCCGGGTGAGCAGTCCGTCGGTCCGGCCCGCCGCCAGTGTCGACAGCACCGCCAGCCCCAGTGAACCGCCCACCACCTGGGTCGTGTTGAAGAGCCCGGAGGCCAGTCCCGCGTCCTCCTCCCGCGCCCCCGACATGGCGAGCCCGGTCAGCGCGGGCATCGCGGCGGCGAACCCGGCGGCCAGCAGGAGCAGCGGCGGCAGTACGTCCGTGACGTAGGAGCCGTCGGCGGGGGCACGGCCGAGCAGCGCCATTCCGGCGATGATGAGGACCAGCCCGGCCAGCAGAACCCGGTAGGCGCCGAAGCGGCCGATGGTCCGTGCCGACAGGCCCAGCATCAGGACCCCGATCGCGACCGGCGCCGGAAGGAAGGCCGTCCCGGTGAGCAACTCGCTGTAGCCGAGCACCCGTTGGACGTACAGCGCACCGACGAACTGGAAGCCGAACATCGTGCCGATCATCAGGATCTGCACGGCGTTCGCCCCGGTCAGGAGCCGGGAGCGGAACAGTCGTAGGCGGAGCAGCGGGCGGGCGGCCCGGGCCTGGCGGACGGTGAAGGCGACGAAGAGGGCCAGGGCGAGGGCGGCCAGCAACAGGGTGGCGGTGAGGGGGCGGTCGCCGGTGCCGACGATGACGTACACCGTGAGCATCAGCGCGCCGGTGACCAGCGCGGCTCCGGGGTAGTCGGCGCCTTTGCCGAGTCCGGCGCCCTGTTCCGGGGCGAGGACGCGGACGGCCGCGAGCCATGCCACGATCCCGATCGGGAGGTTGATGAGGAAAATCCAGTGCCAGTTCAGGGCCTGGGTCAGCGCCCCGCCGAGGAAGGTGCCGAGTGCCCCGCCCCCGGCGCCGACCGCGCTGAACAGCGCGATGGCGCGGGCCTGTTCGCGGGGTTCGGGGAAGAGCGCGACCAGCATCCCGAGGACCACCGCCGAGGCCATCGCCCCGCCGACACCCTGCACGGCCCGGGCGGCGATCAGCATCCCCTGGCTCGTCGCGACCCCGCACAGGACGGAGGCCGCGGTGAACACGGCGAGCCCCGCCGCGAACATCCGCTTGCGGCCCACCAGATCGCCCAACCGGCCGACGAGGAGGAGCAGTCCGCCGAACGGGATCAGATACGCGTTGACGACCCAGGCGAGCCCCGGCCCCGAGAAACCGAGGTCGTTCTGGATCGCGGGCATGGCGACGGTGACGATGTTGCCGTCCAGGATCGTCATCAACGTCCCCGCGCACAGGACGACGAGGGACGCCCAGCGGGAGTACGTCCGGGGCGCCGGGCGCGACCGTGTTGTCTTCGACTCGGACTCGGTGAGTGCCGTCATGGCGGCCTGACCTCCGTGAATATCCATAGGAACCATAGGTGCACGACTTGTAACGGGGTACATCGTCAGGAACCATGGAGGTCGTCGTAAGGAGGCACTTCGATGTCCCAGGGGAACACCGGTGTTACCGCGCAGGTCGTGAACGCGCACGCCTGTCCGGTCCGCGAAGTTCTTGACAGGGTCTCCGGCAAATGGAGCGTGCAGATCCTGGTCGCGGCGGCCCACGGACCCATCCGCTTCACCGAGTTGGAGCGCAGCATCGAGGGCATCAGCCGCCGCATGCTGACCCTCACCCTGCGCAACCTGGAGCGCGACGGACTCGTCACCCGCACCGTGCACCCGACGGTGCCACCGAAGGTCGAGTACGAACTCACCCCGGTGGCCCGGGAGTTGCACGAAACCCTGCTACGGCTGACGGACTGGGCGGAGCGCAACCGCGTCTACATCGCGGAGTCCCGTGCGGCCTACGACACCGAGCGCGGGCCGGAGCGGTCCCGGTAGTCCGGGCAGCCCTGGTAGCCCCGGTTCAGATCCCGAACAGGGCCGGATCCGTGGTCAACTTCTTGAAGAACTCCCGCGGTTGCGCGACGAGCTTGCGCTTTTCGAGGTCCAGCAGTCCGCCGACCGACGCGACCTCGGCGGAGACCGTGCCGTCCGCCTTGGCGATCGTCTGCAGGACCCGGAACGTCTTGCCCTCGCCCCACTCGAAGGCGCAGCTCACCTCGACGTCCTCGCCGGCGCGCAGTTCGCGGAGATAGCGGATGGTCGTCTTCAGGACGACCGGCCCGATCCCCTGGGCGAGCAACTCGGCCTGGCCCACTCCCGCAGCCTCCAGCAGGGCCCAGCGGGCATGCTCGGAGTACTGCAGATACACGCTCTGGTTGAGGTGTCCCAGGCTGTCGGTCTCGTATCCGCGGACGGTCACCGGGACGGAAAACGGCTCGCTCACTGCGTTCCCTTCTCGCACTGACGGACGATCTGCCCAACCGATCTTGGCATGCCTTTCAGGTCCGGTCAGGTCCGTTCACGTCCGTCGCGGCGAGGCAAGGAGATAACTCGCCCCTGTCCGCGGCTCCTTGTGCTCGCTCACCTGCCAGCCCGCCCGCTCCAGCGTGCCCGCGCAGGCGCGCAGCGTCTCCCCGTCCGGGTCGCGCACGGCGACGGCCTCCGGCTGCGGGGTCGTACGTACTCGGTAGCCCTCCAAGTCCCCTCCGGCGGGCCGGAGTCCGGCCGCCTCCAGAGCCAGCGCGGCGGCCTGCACCAGATGGGTCCGCTCCCAGCCGCACGGCCGCTCCACGGAACCGTCCGGATTCGTCATCCGGCGCAGCTCCAGCAACCCCTGCCAGGCGCTGTTCACTTCGCGGGTGCGAGCCGGACCGGTGGCGGCTGTCGTCTCCTCGCCCCCGATACGAGCCGCGAACACCCCGGCATTCGTGGGGACTTCCACGACGGGCTCGTCGACTTCCGGCGCGGACTCCCGTATTCGATGCCCCGCCGGAGTCAGAAAGTGGGCGTGCGGCGGTCGCGGGTGCCGGAACGCCAGCCCCCGTTTCACCAGCGCGGTCAGCTGCGCCTCCGTACCCCGCAGCCGTCCGGTGACGGGATCGGCGGCGTCGATGACACGCCGCTGCGCGGCGGTCGGCGGTCGTGTCACGGCGTGCTCCTTCCCGTCCTGCGGTCTGTTGGGACGCCCCCCACGCGTCCTGTTCGAAGGTTACGACGGGGGTCTGACATTCCAGGCGGCGATGACCGGCCGCCCGTGCTCCGTGCTCAGCCGGCACAGCGTCCCGGTCGCGAGCTGGAACAACGCGCCCTTCGACGGCGGCAGTCCGAGCCACCGCGCGGTGAGCACCCGTAGGAAATGGCCGTGTGCCACCAGGACCACCACGCCCTCGGTGTTGGCGAGGGCCGCGTCCACCTTGGCCAGCACACGGTCGGCGCGCTGCCCCACCTGCTCCGGGCTCTCCCCGGGATGGTCCGGCGGTCCGGGCGCGACCCCGTCGGTGAACAGGAACCAGTCCGGCCGGGTGCGCTGGATCTCGACGGTGGTGATGCCCTCGTAGCCGCCGTAGTCCCACTCGCGCAGATCCACATCGATCCGTACGTCCGTCAGTCCGATCAGCTCGGCGGTCTCGCGGGCCCGCTGCAAGGGGCTGGCGAACGCGGCGCCGACCCGGTGCGAGCGGATCAGCGGCACCAGACCGTGCGCCTCGTCCCGCCCCTTCGCGGTCAGCGGGACATCGGTCCAGCCGGTGTGCCGCCCCGACCGGGACCATTCGGTCTCTCCGTGCCGTACGAGGAAAAGATCGCCCATACCTCACAGGCTATGGGCCCACTGCTCCAACGTCGCGAAATCGCTCCCGCGCAGACCCCTGCGCGGGTCCACCCGGAGCAGCAGCGCCGGCCCGTCGTGGTGCGCCTCGACATGCCGTACGTCCAGGTCGGTGATCAGGTCGTCGACCCAGACGAAGGGGCGGCCGGCCGCCCAGGTCACGATCTGCCGGGTCTTCCAGTAGAGGCCGTCCGGGGCCTTGGCGAACAGGTGGGTGAACTCGATCACCGGCAGGTCGCCGGGGAGCCCGACCGCCGGCGCGATCAGCTCGTTGGCCTGGTGCATCCAGGTGGTGGCCCAGGCGGGCTCGTACGGCAGCGCCAGTATTCGCCTGCCGTGCCCCGGGTGCAGGCGGACCCGCAGCCCGCGCCGCAGTCGCCGGGAGCCGGGCGGCTGCCGGGCCGACCAGTTCGTCGGCCAGAGCCGGTGGGTGACATAGCCGCGGTGGCGCAGGAACGCGGCGCCGTACGGGTTGAGGGGACCGTCGACGTCGAGGAGCAGCAGGGGGCGGTCGGTCATGCGGTGGAGTTACCCGGGGCGGAGCGCCCGTAGCTGTCTGATCGGCTGCTACTGCCGATACCCGCCCAAGAAGCGCCCGATCCGGCCGATCGCCGCCTCCAGGTCGTCCGCGTACGGCAGCGTGAGGATGCGGAAGTGGTCGGGGGTCGGCCAGTTGAAGCCCGTGCCCTGGACCACCTGGATCTTCTCCCGGAGCAGCAGGTCCAGGACGAACTTCTCGTCGTCGTGGATCTTGTGCACCTTGGGGTCGAGCCGGGGGAACGCGTACAGCGCGCCCTTCGGCTTCACGCAGGACACCCCGGGGATCTCGTTCAGTTTTTCCCACACCACGTTGCGCTGTTCGTGCAGTCGGCCGCCGGGGACGGTCAGGTCGCGGATGGACTGGCGACCGCCGAGCGCGGCCTGGATGGCGTACTGCGCGGGCGCGTTGGGGCACAGTCGCATGGAGGCCAGCATCGTCAGGCCCTCCAGGTAGTTCTTGGCGTGCTGCTTCGGGCCCGTGACCACCAGCCAGCCCGAGCGGAAGCCGGCCACCCGGTACGTCTTCGACAGCCCGCAGAAGGTGAGGACGACCAGGTCGGGGGCGAGCGCGGCGGCCGAGTGGTGCACGGCGTCGTCGTAGAGGATCTGGTCGTAGATCTCGTCGGCGAAGACCATCAGGCCGTGGCGGCGGGCGAGGTCGAGGATGCCCTCGATGATCTCCTTGGGGTAGACGGCGCCGGTGGGGTTGTTCGGGTTGATGATGACGACGGCCTTGGTGCGGTCGGTGATCTTCGCCGCCATGTCGTCCAGGTCCGGGTACCAGTCGGCCTGTTCGTCGCAGAGGTAGTGCACCGCCTTGCCGCCGCTGAGGGTCGTCACCGCCGTCCAGAGCGGGAAGTCCGGGGCGGGGATGAGGATTTCGTCGCCGTCCTCCAGCAGTGCCTGTACGGCCATGGAGACCAGCTCGGAGACGCCGTTGCCGAGGAACACGTCGTCTACGTCCACCTCCAGGCCCAGGGTCTGGTAGCGCTGGGCGACCGCGCGGCGGGCCGAGAGGATGCCGCGGGAGTCCGTGTAGCCGTGGGCCTGGGGGAGCATCCGGATCATGTCCTGGATGATCTCCTCGGGCGCCTCGAAGCCGAAGAGCGCGGGGTTGCCGGTGTTCAGCCGCAGGACGCTGTGGCCTGCCTCCTCCAGTGCGTTCGCGTGCTCGATCACCGGACCGCGGATCTCGTAACAGACCTCGCTGAGCTTGCTCGACTGCCGGAACTCCATTGCGCCCTCGCCCCATCGGGTTCGTGTGTTGCTTGGTTTTACCAAGTTCGAGCTTGGAAAGTCCAACAACATGTCTAGACTGCGTCGCATGTCACCTCGCCGAAGCTACGACCAGTACTGTTCCGCGGCCCGGGCGCTCGACCTCGTCGGCGACCGCTGGACCCTGCTGATCGTCCGCGAACTCCTCGCCGGCCCGCGCCGCTACACGGACCTGCACGCCGATCTGCCGGGTGTCAGCACGGACGTACTCGCCTCACGGCTGAAGGACATGGAGAGGGACGGGCTCACCACCCGGCGGCGGCTGCCGCCTCCCGGAGCGGTCTACGTCTACGAACTCACCGGTCGGGGGCGGGAGTTGCTGCCCGTCCTCCAGGCCCTCGGTGCGTGGGGCGCGCCCGAGCTGGGGGAGCGACGGCCCACGGACGCGGTACGCGCGCACTGGTTCGCGCTGCCGTTGCTGCGGGCGCTGGAGGGTGAGGGGCTGGTCGAAGTCCGGCTGGAGGAAGGGGAGTTCCATGTGTACGCGGGGGTGGAGCGGGACGGGGCGGTCTATGGAGAAGGGCCCGCTCCCCGGGAGCCCGACGCCCGTCTCGTGCTCGACGTCGACACGTGTACGGCCGTCGCGCAGGGGGAGTTGAGCCTTCCCGGCGCGGTGCGCGCCGGGCGCGTCGAGGTGACCGGCGACGGCACGCTCGCGAAGGCGTTGCGGGAGGCCTGAGCCGAGACCTGAGACGGCAGAAGGCCCGCCATGAGCGGGCCTTCTGATGATCTGTCACAAAGTTACATGCCGGGCGGTGGAACCCGCCTCGGCCGCCCCGATCCCCGGGTCAGCGCATACCCGCCGATCCCCGCGAGCGCGGCCAGTACGCCGCCCACACCGGTCCACACCCAGCGGTCGGACCACCAACCGGAGGACCAGCCGCCATCGGGCTCGATGCTCGACAGTGCCGCCGAAGTCGACGACGAACTGTCCTCATCGGACGCCGACTTCACCGCGATCCCCGGTGTCAGCGGCTGTGCCAGCGAACCGTCCACCGCCGCCGAACCGCCGATGTCCTTGGAGTCCACCCGCACCTCGGTGCTCACCGGGAGGCCCAGGTCCGAGGACGGGAGATCCACGACCGTCAGCCGGACGTAGTACGTGCCCGGCAGCGGGTCGTTGGCCCAGGTCTCCGACCAGGCACGGACGGTACGCAGCGTGCACGCCAGGTCCAGGGAGGCCGAGTCCTGCGCGGCGGTGCGCGTCGCGGCCCCGTACTGACAGGCCTGACGGCGCCGCAGTCCGTCGTAGACGTCGAGCTGCCAGGTCTCGCCCGCGTGGGTGTCCGGCAGCTTCACCGTCGCCTTGACGGTGGGGCGTTGGCCGGCGTCCGCGGCGAACGACCAGTACAGGTAGTCGCCCGTGGAGCCGCTCGCGGTGGCCTGCCGGTCCTGGTCGAGCTCCGTCGCCGTACGGAAGGAGGTGCCGGCCTGGGTGGGTGCCGAGCTGTCGTCGGAGGGGCTCGCGGACGGTGAGGAGTCCGCCACCGCGGGGCCCGCCGCCAGTCCCGCCATCAGCAGGGCCGTGCTCAACACGCGTGTGATCCGCATCAGTTGGTCCTCCAGACCGCGAGGCGCCAGCGTGACACCCAGCCCCACAGCAGACCGGCGACGAAGCCGGTCAGCACGAGTGCGCCGAGGAGCCACCAGCCGCGGCCGAGGCCGAAGGAGGCCACGTCGCTCGCCTTGCTGGACCCGTCCACGACGTCCACGGTGAGTTCGAGGGGCAGACCGGGGGTGGTCTTCACCCCGGAGGCCGCCGAGAAGGAGTTGGTGACCTGCAGACACACGGTCTCGGCCGGGGCGTTGTCGTCGTCGCTCTCCGCCTTCGGATAGCGCAGTCCGGTGGAGACGACGTCCGTACGGCCGTTGCCCGTGCCCTCGCCGCGCACGATCTCGCGGCCGTGCACGGTGACCGCCCGCAGCAACACCCCGAAGTCCGGGTTCACTTCACGGTCCGCCCCCACGCTCACCGAAGCGCGCAGCTCCTGACCGGGGTTGACGTCCACGCGGTAGAAGCGATGCTTGCCGAACTCCTCGCGGTCCGTGTACAGACCGGACTTGAGGGTCGGGGCGCTGGTGCACTGCGCGGTGCCTTCGGTGGCGACCGGGGTCACCACCGGGTCGGCGGCGCGGTCCACCAACTGGCCCACACGGTCGGAGAGTTCCTCCTTGTGCTGCACGGAGGTGTACGTCCCGCCGGTCGCGTCCGCGATGCAGCTGAGCTGGTCGCGGGTCTTGGCGTCCGGCACCAGACCCAGCGTGTCGATGGTCAGGCCGATGCCCTTGGCCGCGATCTCGCGGGCCACCTCGCACGGGTCCAGCGGCTGGCAGGTGTCCTCGCCGTCGCTGATCAGGACGATACGGCGGGTGCCGTCACCGCCGTTCAGGTCGTCCGCCGCCTTCAGCAGCGCCGGACCGATGGGCGTCCAGCCGGTGGGCGTGAGCGTCGCGACCGCGGTCTTGGCCTCGGTGCGGTTCAGGGTGCCCACCGGGTACAGCTGCGCGGTGTCCTTGCAGCCCGTCTTCCGGTCGTTACCGTGGTAGTTGGCGCCCAACGTGCGGATGCCGAGCTGCACTTCCTCGGGTGTCGCGTCGAGCACCTCGTTGAACGCCTGCTTCGCCGCTGCCATGCGCGAGCCGCCGTCCATGTCCTTGGCGCTCATGGAACCGCTGACGTCCAGCACGAGTTCGACCTTGGGGGAGGCCGCGGAGTCCGTCTCGTCGGCGACCGCTCCGGCCGGGAAGGCGACCCCGGCCGTGAGGGTGGCGAGCAGGGCACAGATCCCCGCCGCCAGCCGTTGTCTTGTGATCATCGCCGGATCCTATTGATCAGATGGACCGGGCTCCAAAACGAGCGGGTTGGGCAGCCCGGTCCACTGGTCTCCGGGCAGCTCCGGCGAAAGCCGCATAAGCGTCAACGCCTTGCTCGGCAGCGGCTGTTCGAGCAGCGTGCGCAGGTCCGGCGTACGCGGCAGATCCGGTACGACGGCCGCCAGCGCCGCCCTGAGCGCCGTACCGGAACCCGCCGTACTCGCGAGCGCACCTGCCACCAGGGATCCGAACAGCTTGCGCCGCAGGGTGAGTTCGTCGTCGGTGACGATGCGTCCGCTCAGTTCGGGTACTGGAAGCCCTTGCTCGGCAAGGCGCTTGGGGCTGACGCGGATGTCGGCGAGATCGCGGTAGACCAGGCGCAGAGGGGCACCCGTCCGGTCCAGCACCACCAGCAGGTTCTGACCGTGGGCCTCAAGGGCCACACCGGACTCCAGCAGTCGCAGACAGACGACGAGGGCGAGACGCGTGAACTCGGCCAGCCAGGCGGGCGATCGGGGCAGGTCGGTGACCGCGAGGGCGGCCACCGGCAGAACCCGCTCGCCAGCTTCCGTGTCCGCGTACGTCTGCGGTGACTCACGCAACACGGCCGCGAGATCCGGGGAGTTGGCGGTGACCGCGCCCAGCGTGCGGGTGACGTGCAACAGGCCGTCCGAGCGCGCCGCCAGTGTCTCCCCGAACGCCGACAACGTCGCCGACAGGCCGATCGAGTAGACCGAGATGTCCCGCACCGAGGAGGTCAGCCGAGCACTCAGCGCGGTCTTGACGTGCGGCCCGTCCGACAGGGCCAGGGTCCGCAGGGACATCAGCGGATGCGCGTCGACCGGACCCTCCCCCGTCCGCTTCAGCACATGCGCCGCCTGCCACGGGTGCGCCGGGATCAACAGCCGCCCCCCGTCCCGCATTTCGCCCGGCCACACCCCCGTCACCAGACACTCCTCCGCCCCCACCGGCACCGACCCCAGGGCCACCACAGGCCGGTGCTCGGGGCCGTACGCGAGCTGCTCGGCCACCGAGAACCCGGGCCGGGAGCGGCAGTTGGGGTGGAAGGGGTGCCCGTCGACGATCCGCTGCTCCCACTCCCAGTCGCGCGCCGGCCAATCCTCCGATGAGGCGGGCTGGTTGGCCCGGGACAGTGCCAACGAGGCGACGCTGTGCCCGAGTTCGGCCGCGAACCCGGTCCCGTGCGGCACCGTGAGGTCGGTCATCAGCCGCGCCGGATCGTCGTAGGCGATGTCATCGAGGTGGACGACGGTGACGTAGGCGTCGGTCGCGTAGGGATCGGCGCGCGGCCCCCGCAGCGCCCGCCCGTCGGAGAGCCGCAGGACGGGGCCCGGCGCCCGGCCGACGATCCACGGGAGCGGCTCATAGGCGAGCGCTCGCCACAGTCGGGTGAGTACCGCCGCACGAGCGCCGGGCAGTTCGGCCGCGTACCGTTGTACGAGGTCGGGACGTACGGCGGCGAGTTCCTCGGCGACCTCGGCCTCGGGAAGCTGGGGACGGTCCACGGTCGACTCCTCGGGTGCGGACGGGGCGTCATGATCGGTGACGACGAGAGACTTGGCGGCGGGACACCGCGCGACGAGAGACATACTGATCGCGATCGCATGACACGGACTTAGGGAACGAATGGATCCCGTCGACTTCACACCCCCGGGCGACGACGTGACGGAGCGCGCCGACGCGTACGCGGCCGCGCCCCTGCTCAACTGTCTGCTGCGGGAGGTGGCCCGGCCGCTCCCGGACCCGGGAGAGCGACGGGCGTACCGGCTGCCGGGGACCGGCCGGCTGCTGCGGGTGCGCGGCGAGCGGCGGCCCGCCGAACCCGAGGTGTACGCGGACGGCGACTGGCAGCCCGTGGGCCACACCGAACTCGTGAAACTCGTCGCCGACGAACTGCGCCGGCACACCGGGGTGTCCAACCACGAGCTGCCCGCCGAGATGACCGACAGCCGTGACGTGGTCGCCGCGCTGCTCAGCGCCCGCGACCGGGCGACGGCGCCGGACGACCCGTATCTCCGCTCCGAACAGTCCTTGATCACCGGCCATCCCTACCATCCCGCGCCCAAGGCGCGCGGCGGCGGCCCCGTCGCGGGCTGGCTGCCGTACGCCCCGGAGGCGTACGCCCGTTTCCCGCTGGTGCTGCTCGGGCTGCGCGAGGACGCGGTCGTGGAGGAGGGCGACGTCTCGGCCCTGGACGCCCTCGGCGAGGCCCCGCCCGGCTACCGGCTGCTGCCCGCGCACCCCTGGCAACTGGACCTCGTCGGCACCGGCCTCGCGGACGCCTTCGCGGACGGTCGGCTGATCCGGCTCGGCACGACGGCGACCTCGGTCTGGCCGACGGCGGCGATCCGCACGGTGTACAGCCCCGGGGCTGCGGAACGCGGGGGAGACCTGTTTCTCAAGTTCAGCCTCGATGTGCGCATCACCAACGACGTACGCCGGCTGTGGCGCCACGACCTGCTGAAACTTCACCGCACGGATACGGCCGTCCGTGAGGCCTTCGCCGCGATGGGCGGCCCGGCGGCCTGGCTGAGCGACCGCGGCTACCGCACCGCCGACTTCGCCTTCGAGGAACTCGCCGTCCTGGTCCGCGACGGCCTGCGCGACCACCTCCTGCCCGGCACGACCCCGCTCCTCGCCGCGGGCCTGGTGGAGGGCTTCGAGGGCAGCCCGCTCGACGGTACGGCCGACCCGGCGGCCTGGTGGGAGGCGTATCTGTGCCAGGTCGTACCGCCCGCGCTGACGGCGTTCGCCGACCACGGCGTCGTACTCGAAGCGCATCTGCAGAACACGCTGGTCGCCGTCGACGCGGACGGAACGCCCGTGCAGGCGCTGTACCGGGACGCGGAGGGCGTCAAGCTGCTGACGGACGTCGACCGGGCCGCCGGGTGGGAACGGCTGGTGTACTGCCTGGTCGTCAACAACCTCGTCGAGATCGCCGGAGCCCTCGCCGAGCACCACCCGAAGCTGGACCCCTGGCCTTTGGTTCGCGCCGAACTCGCCCGCCACGACCTCCCCGAGGTCACCGAACTCCTCGCCTCGCCCACCCTGCCCGGCAAGACGAATCTGCTGCTGCGCTGGACCGGGGCGGATGGCGCGGACGCGCGTTACCTGCCGTTGCGGAATCCGCTGGCGAGGTGAACGGGTGGCCCGGAGGAGCACCGTTGCGAGTGAAGGGCGGGCCGGAAGGGAACCGTTCCGGACCCGGTGACGTCATGAGCGGAGCACCTAGACTGATGGCCGGTATGGGGGAGCCTCGCGGCTGAATACCACCGCTCGACGGGGACGGGGGGCCGGGGCCGATGAGTTCCAACTGCCCTGCCGGAGAGGCGAGATGGGGGAGTCATGAAACCGCTCCAAGCGGGTGATCCCGCCTCTGTCGGGGAGGGCAGATACCGGCTGGTCGGACGGCTCGGCCAGGGCGGGATGGGTGTCGTCTACTTCGGCCGGTCGAGGTCGGGCCGGGCGGTGGCCGTCAAGGTCGTACGGCCCGAGCTGAGCACGGAACCGGGCTTCCGGCGCAGGTTCGCCGACGAGGTGGCCGCGGCCCGACGCGTCGGCGGCTTCCACACCGCGCCGGTCGTGGACGCGGACCCGCAGGGCGACCCGGCCTGGCTGGTGACGGCCTACGTCCCCGGACCCACGCTGCAGGCCGTCCTCGACCGGGTCGGCCCCCTTCCCGCGGACACCCTCACCGTGCTGGCAGCCGGCCTCGCCGAGGCGCTGGCGGCCATCCACCAGGCCGGGGTCATCCACCGCGACCTGAAACCCGCCAACATTATCGTCGCGGAGGACGGCCCCCGGGTCATCGACTTCGGCATCGCGCGCGCCCTCGACGGTACGGCCCTCACCCAGACCGGGTTCCAGATCGGCACCCTCGGCTTTCTCGCGCCTGAGCAGCTCACCGGGGGCGCGCTCACTCCCGCGGTGGACATGTTCGCCCTGGGCGTGGTGCTCGGCCAGGCGGCGGGCCGCGCTCCCTTCGGCGACGGGGTGGCGGCCGCCTGGCCCTACCGCGTCGTCCACGAACAGCCCGAACTCACGGACGTTCCCGGCCGGTTGCGCCCACTGGTCGCGGCCTGCCTGGCCAAGGACCCGCGGGATCGCCCCAGCCCGACGGAGTTCCTCGACCAACTGACGGTCCAGTACCCGTCGGACGCGTGGCTGCCCGCCGAGGCGACCGCGCTCGTACGGAGCCAGGAGCCGGCGGCGTATTTCGCGGCGGCGGATCGGGTGCCGGCCGGGCCCGCGGATCGCCCGCCGGCCGAGCCCGCTGACCGCCCGGTGGCCGCAGCCACGGATCTCCGGCCGGCCGCGCCCACCGATCCGCGTACCGCGATGTCGGCTTCGCCGGGGGGCGGTGAGGGGGTGGGTGGCCCGCCGGGGGGTGGTGACGGTTCGGGTTTTCCGCCGGTGATTGATGGAGGTTCGGGGTTCCCGCCGGTGGCTGATGCGGGTCCGGCGCTCCCGTCGGTGGTCGGTGAAGGTTCGGGTTCCCCGCCGGTGGTCGACGAGGGGCCGGTTGAC
>NZ_JBHXME010000166.1:0-24054 GCF_042721125.1 Streptomyces sp. NPDC058469 | reverse complement strand
CCCGCCCGTCCGGTCGACTGAGCATCAGGCAGCGAAGCCGCCAGATCCTCCCACGCCCCGTGCACGTCCTCCCCGGCCATCCCGGACTGCGTGATCACCGCGACGCGTGGCTCGGCAGCCCGTCGAGACGGGTGAGGAAGCCGACGCCGCAGTCGCTGTGGTCGCGGGCAGGGTCGTACAGCCCGAAGGTGGGGTGATTCACGTGCCCGTCCTGTGAGCGGCTCTGGCTGGGGGTACCTTCCAGGCCCTTGAGGCGCTGAGGGAGGACGGCCAGACTGCGTCGGTGAAGCGCTCGCCGCGGGCGGACCGGGGGACGGTCGGGCCCTGAGTGGCGGGAAGAGCAATAGCAAGGCTTGCCTAACTTGGATGGCAAGGGTGGGCGGCGAGCGCCGATAGCACCCCGCGCACGCCGCTGACCAGCGCATCGGCGGTCCCGTTCAGGTTGCTTTCAGGTCCGTACGGGCCTTGGACAACTCATGCACCGTAAGCGCAAAAGCTCTGGCAAAAAGGGCTGGGGCAACCGTCGGGCACCGTGTCAGGGTGCCGCCATGACGACAGATCACCTCACCCACAAGCGGCCTCCGCGCCACATCCGGCACGCGGCGAGCAAGGTGCCGGAGGTGACCGTCTACTTCTGGATCATCAAGGTGCTGACCACCGGCATGGGCGAGACGGCCTCCGATTTCCTGGCCCATGTGTTCGGCCCGATCCCCGCTGTCGGCCTCGGCGGGATCGCCCTCGTGGCGGCTCTGGCGGTCCAGTTCGCCGCCCGCCGTTACGTCGCCTGGATCTACTGGACGGCGATCGTCATGGTCAGCGTCTTCGGCACGATGGCCGCCGACGTGCTGCACGTCGGGCTCGGGGTGCCGTACGCCCTCTCCACTCCGTTCTTCATGATCGCGCTGGCCGCCGTCTTCGCGCTCTGGTACGCGAGCGAGCGCACCCTGTCGATCCACAGCATCACCACCCGCCGCCGCGAGATCTTCTACTGGTCCGCCGTACTGGCCACGTTCGCGCTCGGCACCGCCGCGGGCGACCTCACCGCCACGATCGGACTCGGCTACCTCGGCTCCGCCGTGCTGTACGCCGCCGCGATCGCCGTACCCGCCCTCGCCCACCGCGCGGGCCGGATGAACGCGGTCCTCGCCTTCTGGTCCGCGTACGTCATCACCCGCCCGCTCGGTGCCTCCGTCGCCGACTGGATGGCCCTCGGTCATGCCCGGGGCGGGCTGGCGCTGGGTCTGGGGCCGGTCACGGCGTCCTGGACGGTGGCCATCCTCGGCTTCGTCGGCTACCTGGCCGTCTCGCGCAAGGACATCCGGCCGGACGCCGTGGCGTGACGACTCCTCGATGCCGCCGTCACCCCGACGGCAGGGCGACCACGAACCGTGCTCCGGGCGCGTGCCCGGGGTCGTACGTCACCTCGCCGCCCGCCGACCGGGCCAGTCGGCGGGCCAGCGGCAGCCCCAGGCCCGCGCCGCCGTGTCCGTCGCCGGGATCCGCCCGCCGGCCGGGCTCGAAGAGCTGTCCGGCGAACGGGGGCGGTACGCCGGGTCTGTCGTCGACGACGTCGAGGCGTACGCCGTCGGGTGCGTCGCCCGGTGCGCGGTACACGCGGACGGTGACGGTGGAGCGGGCGTAGCGGCACGCGTTGGTGAGGAGCGGGCTGACGATGCGTTCGAGGTGGGCGGGCGGGACTCCGGCCGTCAGACGCGGGCCGGCGTAGATCCACACGTTGGCGTCGAGGAGGTCGTCGTGGGAGGTCTCCAGGACACGTACGGTGCCGCCGCTGGTGTCGACGGTCGTGGCCACGGCGGCGGCCCGGGTGCGCAGCTCGTCGTCCGCCGGGTGCTGGAGGCGGTGATCGGCCACCGCGTTGAACGCGACCGTGAGGACCAGCATCAGCAGCGCGGCCGTGGTGAGGGCGACGAGCGAAAGGCGACCGCGGAGGGTGCGGGGCGCGAGGCGGCGGAGACCTCCGAACCGGCCGCCGTAGCACCCGGGTTGACGCCGGAGACGGTCGCGGCGGACGCCGTTCATGACAGGTGGTGGCCGATACCGCGGGCCGTGCCGATCGTACGGTCGCTGCCCGCCTCCCGGAGCTTTCGGCGCAGCCGGGTCAGATACTGGTCGAGGGTGTTGTCGTGGACCCGGGCGCCCTCGGGCCAGCCCGCCCGGACCAGCTCGCGGCGGCCCACGATCCCGCCGGAGGCCGCCATGAGCGCGGCCAGCAGCCGGAACTCGGTCGGTGTCAGACCGACCCGGGTGTCCCGGACGCCGACCGCGTGCCGGACGGCGTCCAGGACCAGGTCTCCCTCCGGGGCGGCGGCCGGCGGCGCGGTCCGCTGCAGCGCCGCCCGCAGCCGGGCCGCGAGTTCGACCAGGTGGAACGGCTTGGTCAGGTAGTCGTCACCGCCCGCCGAGAACCCGGACAGCCGGTCGTGCAGCCGGTGCTGGGCGGTCAGGAAGACGACCGGCGAGCGGAATCCGTTCGCCCGCATCGCCTGGCACACGTCCCGCCCGTCGGCGTCGGGCAGCCCGATGTCGAGCACGGCGGCGGAGATGCCGGCGCCGGCCAGCCGCAGGGCGGTGGCCCCGTCCGGCGCGGGCACGGTGTCGAAGTCCTCGTCGCGCAGCCCGCGCATCAGCACGTCCCGCAGGGCGTGATCGTCCTCGACGACCAGGATGGTCGGGCGCATGGTCCTCCCTGCGGTGACTACAATCCTGTAGACGGTCTACTGAACTGTAGACGAGGGTGCCGTCACGCGGCGGTCAGCATGCGTTCAGGCACCCGCAGGCACCGTCGGGCCCCATGAGGTACGAGATCTCCGAGACCCCCGAAACCTCCCGGAGCGGTGACCCGGCCCGGCCCTCCCACGGCCTGCGCTGGAACAAGGTCCCCGAAGTCACCGTGTACCGGCACGGCGGCCGGCGACCTGGTCTCCGAGCGCATGAACCTCGGCTACTGGCTCTCCGCCGTCCTGTTCGCCCTGGCCACCGCCGACTCCGGTACGGCGTCGGAGACGGCGTTGCGCCTCCTCGCCGAGAGGACCTCGCCGGGGAGGGCCGCACACCAGGGTCCGGACGGCATGCGGCGGCCCGGGTTCGTCGAGGCCGCCGGCTGAACCTGTCCGCCGCTTTCGCTATTTCGTTCCGCGTCCGCTATTTGCCTGCGGTGGTGCAGAGTTCGGTGTCGATCAGGGCGTTCTGGGCCACCTCCGTGGACAGGTCGGACGCGCCGTCGCCCGTCGCCTCCAGGACGACGGTGTGGCGGCCGTCGGCGCTGACCCCGTCCCGGGTGGTGTAGCCGAACACGTCGCCGGCGTGGCTGTAGTAGACGCCGCCGCAGGTCAGCGGGATCTCCATCAGGCCCAGGCCGTAGCGGGCGCCGGGCCAGACGGGGTCCAGGGACGCGGCTCGTACCGTCGTCTTCATCTCCGCCAGTTGGGCCGGGTGCAGGAGCTTGCCGCCCAGGAGCGCCGAGAAGAAGCGGGTCAGGTCGCCGGTCGTGCTGATCATGGCGCCGGCCGACCCGGCGGATGTGGGGTTGACGGCGGTGACGTCGATGACCGGGCCGGTTCCGCCGAAGTCGGAGTAGCCGTGCAGGTGTTGGCCGGGGATACGGGCGGAGGCGTCGGGGGCGGAGGTGTCGCGCAGGCCCAGCGGACGGATGACGCGCCGGGTCACCTCCTGCTGCCAGGTGTGACCGGTGGCCTTCTGGATGATCATTCCGGCGAGGATGTAGTTCGTGTTCGAGTACTCCCACTGGGTGCCGGGCGCGAAGTCCGGGGCGTGCCGCATCGCGATGCCCACCAGCTGCCGCGGGGTCCAGGTGGTGTACCGGTCGGCCTGGAAATTGTCCTCCGTGGCGATCGCGGGGAAGTCGGCGGTGTAGTTGAACAGTCCGCTGGTGTGGTTCAGCAACTGCCGTACGGTGATGGCGTTTCCGTCGTTGCCGTTCCCGTCCACCACGCCGGGCAGCCAGTGTTCGACGGTGTCGTCCAGCGAGACGTGTCCCTCGCCCACCAGTTGGAGCATCACCGTGGAGACGAACGTCTTGGTGCTGCTGCCGATCCGGAACCGGTCGGTGGCGCGGGCCGCCCGCTCCGTGGCGGTGTCGGACATCCCGGTGGTGGCGTAACGCCGTCCGTCCGGGCCCGTCGACTGGGCTACGACAGCGACGGTCCCCGTCTTCTGGATCGCGTCCACGCTCTGCTGGAGGGTGGTGCGCTGCCGGGACTCCGTGGCGTTCGTCGTACTCGTGCTGCTCTTCGCGCTCGCGGCGGGCGTCGCCAGGCCGAGGCCGAGTGCGGCCAGTGCTGCCACGGCTGTGAGGTGACGTGTCGTCAACATGGGCTGTCTCCCTGGGAGTTGGTGGTCCGGCACACCGGACTCGCGGTGTGTTCACCAACCTAGGGAGACGGCACGGGGTGATCGATCCAGCCCGCGGGCCGGTCCGGCGTACAGCCTGCTGTACCAAGGCCCGCCGTCCGAGGGGGGCGTCAGGCCAGCCGTCGTAGATCCTCCAGGTAGCGCAGGACGGCCGCTACCCGGCGGTCCACCTGGTCCGTCGGGGACAGGTCGAGCTTGGCGAAGATGCTGCGGATGTGTTTGTGGACGGCGCCGTCGGTGACGACGAGCTTCTCGGCGATGGCGGAGTTGCCCAACCCCTCGGCCATCAGGGCGAGTACGTCCCGTTCGCGGGGGCTGAGCCGCTCCAGGCGGGTGTCCTGGCGGGAGCGGGTGAAGAGCTGGGCGACGACCTCCGGGTCGATGGCGGTGCCGCCGGCCGCCACGCGGTGCAGCGCGTCGAGGAACTCCTCGACCCGGCCCACCCGTTCCTTGAGCAGATAGCCGAGACCGCTCACCCCGCCGCCGAGCAGCTCGGTGGCGAAGCTCTGCTCGACGTACGCCGACAGCACGAGCACCGCCAGGTCGGGCCGCCGGCGCCGGGCCTCGACCGCGGCGACGATCCCCTCGTCGGTGTGGGTCGGCGGCATCCGTACGTCGAGGATGGCGACGTCCGGCTTGTGCACGTCGATGGCGTCCAGCGCCTCGTCGGCGGTGCCGGCGGTGGCCACCACGTCCAGCCCCTCGGCGCGCAGCAGCAGGGCGAGCCCCTCGCGCAACAGTGCGTCGTCCTCGGCGATCACGATCCGCATGTCCGTCACGCTCCACAGCTCAAGTTCCGCATCGCAGGCTCTCTTTGCTCGTCACGATCCCCAACTCACGTACCGCAGGGGAGATCCACGGCCAGGACGGTCGGGCCGCCGGGCGGGCTGGTCAGGGTGAGGCCGCCGTCGTGTGCGGCGATACGGCGGCGGATACCGGTGAGGCCGGAGCCGCCCTCGGCTCCCCCAGAGCCGAAAGCCTGGGAAGGGCCCCCAGCTCCGCCCCGGCCGTCGTCCTCGACGCGCAGCAGGATGCGGCCGCCGCTGCCGCGTGCCGTGATCGTGGCGTGCGCGGCGCCGCTGTGTTTGGCGATGTTGGTCAGGGCCTCGGCCACGACGAAGTAGGCGGTCGCCTCGACGGAGGCCGCGCAGCGTTCGGGTACGTCCACGTCGATCCGGCACGGCACCGCGCAGTCCGCGGCGAGACCGGAGAGCGCGCCCGCCAGACCCCGGTCGGCCAGCACCGGCGGCAGGATGCCGCGCGCGACCGTGCGCAGTTCGGCCAGCGCCTGTTCGGCGGCGGACTGGGCGCGTTCGAGGAGTTCGTCGGCGCCGTCCGGGTCACGGGCCACCATGCGGCGGGCGGCCCCGAGCAACACGGCCACGGAGACGAGCCTGTTCTGCGCGCCGTCGTGCAACGACCGCTCGATGCGCCGCAGTTCGGTGGCGTGCGCGTCGAGGGCGGCGGCACGGGTGGCGGTCAACTCCGCGACGCGCAGGGAGAGATCCACGTCGGGACCGGCCGCGAGGAGCCGCCGCCCCGGCCCCGACTGCAGCCGGGCCATGCCGGGCGTCAGCCCCAGGATGATCGCGATCCAGCCCACGCCCAGCAGCGCCACGGCGAGGGCGTCCGGCCAGGTGTGCGCGTTGCCGATGCCCAGCGACGTGGCCGTCGTGTTCTCCGGCATGAACGTCCAGTACAGGGGGAACGCGCTGTCCCGTACGGCGGTGATCGGCAGCAGGACGCCGAGCAGCCCGAGCAGCAGTCCCAGGGTGGAGTGCCGTAGCAGCCAGCGCAGTTCGCGGTGAGTGGCGGGGTCGACGAGGGCGGGCCGCAGCCGGTTGGGCGGGGGCTGCGGGGCGACGACCTCGGGTCCCCAGCGGGCGAGCCGGTCGCGTTCGCGGCCGGCCAGGGCGTGCAGGGCGCGCAGCGACGCGGGCGCCATGAGCAGCCCCACCCCGACGACGCTCGTCACGGCGGTGAGCACCAGCCACAGCAGCAACACCACCGCGAGCACAGCTGTGTTGAGCCCGGAGGCGAGCTGGGCGATCGCCCGGCCCGCGGCGCTCAGGGTCCGTAGCGCGATGTCCTTGAAGCTCTCGCGTTGGACCGCCATCGCACCTCCCGCCGTCTCCCGCGTGCTCGCTGTCATGCGAACGACCCTATCCGTACGTCAGTTCTTCGTGGACGGAGGAAGAGCGCGGGAAGAGGGGAGCGCGGGAAGAGGGGAGTACAGCCTGCTGTACCCCGAACCGGGCGGGCTGCGGGATCGGCCCGCAGGGGTGCTGATCCATAGCGTCGGTGACGACAGCAGGAACGGCACCAGACCCACCTGACCTCGGGAGAAACCCCCATGCCGCAGCCGACGACCCACCCGACGACGACCCACCCGACGACCACGCACCCGACGACCACCGATCCCGACCGGCTCACCCCCGGGGACATCGCCCGCACCCTGCTCTGGATCGTGGTGGTGGCCAGCGCGCTCGCCAACATGGCGGTCTCCTTCGGCGGCGCCGACACCTGGGTGCACCTGGTGTGCGGCGCGGTCACCGTCCTGTGTGCGGGCACCCTCGTCGTACGCAGCCTGCGGGGCCGGCGATGAACACCACAGCCACCGTCACCACCACGGCCGCCATCGCCCTGGAGGGCGTCAGCAAGGCCTACCCCGGAGGCGTACGCGCCCTGGACGACGTGTCGTTGACCGTGGAACGCGGCACCTTCCTCGCCGTGATGGGACCCTCGGGCTCCGGTAAGAGCACACTGATGCACTGTGCCGCCGGGCTCGACTCCCCGACGTCGGGCAGTGTCCGTATCGACGGTCACGAGATCGCCGGGCTGAACGAGACCAAGCGCACCCAACTGCGCCGCGAACGCGTCGGGTTCGTGTTCCAGGCGTACAACCTGATCCCGTCCCTCTCCATCGAGGACAACATCACGCTGCCGCTCCGGCTGGCGGGCCGCACCGCGGACCGCGACTGGCTGCGCACGCTGGTGGAGCGGGTCGGCCTGGCCGACCGGCTGTCCCACCGCCCCGCCGAGCTCTCCGGCGGGCAGCAGCAACGGGCGGCCGTCGTACGGGCGTTGGTGGCCCGCCCGGCCGTCGTGTTCGCCGACGAACCGACCGGTGCGCTCGACCTGCGCAGCGCCCACGAAGTCCTGGACCTCCTCCGCGACCTCGTGAACGACCTGCGCCAGACGGTCGTCATGGTCACCCACGACCCGGCCGCCGCCGCCCGCGCGCACCACGTGCTGGTGATGGCCGACGGCCGCGTGGTCGACGCCCTCAAGGCACCGACCGCCGCCGAACTGGCAAGCCGCCTCGTCGAGTTGGGAAGGGCCTGAGCCATGTTCCGTCTCGCGATACAGATGGTCGGGCACCGCGTCACCGCGCTGATCGCCGTGGCCTGCGCGGTCTTCGGCGGTGCGGCGCTGATCACCGCCACCGGCGTCCTGGCCGAGTCCGGCCTCCGCTCCCACCTGCCCGCCGGCCGCCTCGCCGGAGCGTCCGTCGTGGTCGCGGCCGACCAGGAGTTCCACCCGCCCGGCGACCTCGCGCTCGCGCTGCCGGAACGCCGTAGGATCCCGGCCCAACTGGTCGGGGAACTCGGTGAGTTGCCGGGCGTCACCGCGGCGGTCGGCGACATCGGCTTCCCGGCCGCGCTCGTCGACGCGCACGGTCGGGTCGTACCGGCGTCGTCCGAAGATCCTCAGGTGTCGGGGCACGGTTGGTCCTCGACGAAGCTGCTGGCGAGTGCGCGCGTCGAGGGCAGCGCGCCGACCGGTTCCGGCGAGGTCGCCGTGGACAGCGCCACCGCCGCCGCGGCCGGTATCAAGCCGGGCGACCGCGTCCAGGTCGTCGTAAACTCCCGCCCCGCGAGCGCCTATCGCGTATCGGCGGTCGTCAACACGCCGGGCGCCGGTGTCTACTTCGCCGACAAGACAGCCGTAGGTCTGTCCGGTCTGTCCGGCCGTGTCGATCTGGTGGGCCTCCGTACCGCGCCCGGTGCCGAGGAGCGAGTCGCCGCCGAAGTCCGTACGAAGCTGAAGGGCACCGGACTGCAGACCGTCACCGGAGCCGAGCGGGGCGACACCGCCGCACCCGGCGCCGGAGCCTCCCGTTCGCTGCTCGTGCTGCTCGCCGGTTCGCTGTCCGGGATCATCCTGCTGATCACCGGGTTCGTGATGGCGAGCGCGCTGGCCGTGGCGATCGGTGGGCAGCGGCGGGACCTGGCGTTGATGCGGGCCGTCGGGGCGACCCCGAAGCAGATCCGGCGGCTGGCCGCCGCGCAGTCCACCGTCGTCGCGGCCGTGGCCGTGGCGCCCGGGGTGGGGCTCGGGTATCTGCTGGCCGGACAGTTCCGCGGGCTGCTCGCGGACCGTGGGGTCATTCCGGCCGAACTGCCCCAGACCTTCAGCCCGTTGCCCGCGCTCGCGGCGATCGTGCTGATGATTCTCGCCGTCCAGGTGTCGGCCCGCTGCTCGGCCTGGCGCACCTCGCGGATGCCGGCCACCGAGGCGGTCGCCGAGTCGCGCAGCGAGCCGCGCAATCCGTCGCGGGCCCGGACTCGTATCGGCGTGGTCGTCATTGTCGTGGCGACCGTCATGTCGGCCCTGCCGCTGTTCTCCCGCACGGTCATCGGCGCCACGGCCACCTCCCTCGCCGGCATCATCGGGGCGATCGGCCTGGCCATGGCGGGACCGGCGCTCGTGCGGGGCATCGGCGGCGCGGCGGCGCGGGCGACACGGTACGGAGGCTCGGCCCCGACCTGGCTGGCGATGGCCAACCTGCGCGCCTACGCCCTGCGCAACGCGGGGATCGTCTCCACCCTGGCCATGGCGGTCGTGTTCGTCCTGACGTACACCTTCACCCAGACCACCGTGCTGGCCGCCACCGCCCAGGACACCAGTACCGGCACCCTCGCCCAACTCCGCCTGAGCGCACCGGGGTTGGGCGGGCTGCCCGACGGCACGCTCGCCGCCGTACGGAAGACGCAGGGCGTACGGGCCGCAGCTCCCGTCGGGACGACCACCGTGGTGTGGCAGTACAAGCAGTTCGGTGACCCGGCGGCCGAGTCGGGTTCCGCGACGATCCTCACGCCGGACGCGGCGGGCGTCCTCGACCTCGACGTACGGGACGGCAGTCTGAGCCGGCTCACCGGCGCGACCGTCGCCGTCAGCAGCGATGTCGCCCGCACCCGTTCCGCGACGGTGGGGCACACGGTGAACCTGGTCCTCGGCGACGGCACCCGCGTCGACGCCAAGGTCGTCGCCGTGTACGGCCGGGGCCTCGGCTTCGGCACGGTGGTGCTGTCCCACGACCTGGCCGCCGGACACACCACGACGGCACTCGACCAGTCCCTCCTGATCCGTACCGACGGCACGGCGAAGGCCCGGCAGAACCTCACGAACCTCGCCGCCGCGGGCCCCGGCCTGACCCTCGGACCCGCCAACTCCCCTTCCACCGGCGGCCTGAAGGACGCGCCGCCCGAGGTGTGGATCAACCTCGCCACCATCGTCGTCCTGCTCGTCTACCTGCTGCTCAGCATCGCCAACAAGCTGGTCGCGGCCACGGCTCAGCGCAGGGTGGAGCTGGGTGCCCTCCGGCTCAACGGCACGACCCCCCGCCAGATCCGCGCGATGATGCGCCGCGAGGCCGCGGTGACCGCCGCCACCGCGCTCACCACGGCACTCCTGCTCTCCGCGATCCCCCTCGCCCTCCTGGGCCAGGGCTTCCTCGGCCACCCCTGGCCGGCGGGCCCGGTCTGGCTCCTGCCGGGCCTGGCGCTCACGGTCACGGTGACGGCCTTCCTCACCATCGAACTCCCCACCCGGCAAGCGCTGCGGACCCCGCCTGCCGACGCGATCCGCGCTCAGTGAGCGGGTGCGGAGGCGGAACTCCGGCCGGGCGCCGAGGTGGTGGGCGTCGCGGCCGGATGGGCAGCCGCGACCTCGACCCGGTTGCGCGTGCGCGGCTTGGTCCAGATGGTCGCGAGGTGGCGACGCGCCCCTGCCGGGAACCGGTGTTCCCAGTGAGCGAAGTTGCCTGATCTCTCTCATAGAGAGAGGCGTTACGGCATCGGCATCCGAAGCCCTGTGCTGGTCGGCGACGGGGCAAGGGTGTTGCAAGAGGCCTGCAAGGAAAGCGCTGTGCGTACCGGGAACCCCCCTGTCGTCTGAACGAAACGACGAGCGACGGGGGAATCGCGTGTCTGTCAGAACGACGAAACCAGCACTGATCGAGCAGGGACACTGGCTGACGGTCCGGGACTGCAAAATGGTCCTGGTGGTCGTGCACACAGTGACCTTCGCCCAACGCCTGCGCGAGGTCTTCGAGTTGCTGGAGACCGACCTGCGCATTCAACTGGTCTTCACGATCGCACCCCATGCCTTCGGCAATGGAGTGGCCGAGTTCCTGCAGAGCCTGGGCATCACGGCGGTGCCCTGGGATGAGGCCCTGCGGGCCGAGTTCGACCTCGCGCTCGCGGCGGGCTCGCGCGGAGTGCACGAACTGCGGGCTCCGGTCGTACGCATCTCGCACGGGGCAGGACAGATCAAACTGCTCACCGACGTCAGCACGTTGGCGCCGGGAGAGCGGAGGTCACCCGGGATGCTGAGCCGCCAGCACCTGCTGCACGAAGGTCGGCTGGTCCCGTCGGCGATCGTCTACGCCCATGACCGGGAGCTGGAGGAACTCGCCCTGTCCTGCCCGGAGGCGCTTCCGGTGGCTCACGTGGTGGGCGACCCGTGCGTCGACCGGATCATGGCCGGCAGGCCCAGGCGCGATTCCCACCGCCGTGCGCTGGGAATCGAGGACGGACAGCGGCTTGTGGCCGTCACGTCCACCTGGGGACCGGCTTCGACGTTCGGGCGGCTCGACGCTCTGCTGCCGCAACTGCTGGGCCGACTGCCGGGCGACGGCTACCGCGTCGCGATGCTGGTCCACCCCAATGTGTTCGCGGGGCACGGCACCCGGCAGGTGCACGGGTGGCTGTCCAGCTGCCAGAGCCGGGGGATCGCGGTCGTCCCGCCGGAAGCCGACTGGCAGGCGGTGCTGATCGCCGCCGACGTGATCATCGGCGACCACGGATCGCTGACCGCGTACGGCACGCTCACGGACGCGGCGATGCTGCTGACGGCCGGATCCCGACGCGAGGTGTCGGCCAGTTCCCCGGCGGCTCTGCTGTCCGCCGTCGCGCCCGTGCTCTCTCCGGTGTACCCGCTGGCGGAGCAACTGGAGTACGCGGCACAGCTGCACCGTCCCGGACAGTACGACCATGTTGCCGCCTCGCTGTCGTCGGCGCCGGGCCAGTTCCACCGGCGGATGCGTTCGGTCGTCTACCGGATGCTCGGGCTGGGCGAACCCGCCCGTGCGCCGTTCGTCGCGCCGCTCCCGCTGCCTCCGTCCCTGACGCGGTGGCAGATCTCCACTGGATGCGGGGCGGCACTGTGAGCGGCCGGCCCGCGACCCCGGAACCGGATGCCGCCTGGGCCACGGTGTACTTCCGTGCGGCACCACCCGGTGAGGTACTGCGTGGTGACGGCTCGGACGACCGGGCGTCCTTCGTCGACTGGCGTTCGGACTTCGTCGTCTGGCGTTCGGACGCGGCACACGGTTCGGCTCTCGTACGGTCCGACCCGCTGCCCTCGTCGGCGGAGCGGCACGCGTATCCGTATCCGCCTCTCTGCCCGCACGCGGTCGGCCCGCTTCCCTGCGATGTGCACCTGTGGGTGGATGCGGACAGTCCGGGGCGGACCGAGCTCATGGAACACGCCGATGTGCTCGTGAGCCGCGTGCCGTTGCCGCTCGCGTCGGCTCACCGGCGGGTGCGCGGGTTGCTGGCGGGCCATCCTGGATGCCTTGCGGCCGCCGTGCTCGATACGACGACGAGGTGTGTCGTCGGGGTACGGGACCGGACCGGTGCCGTGTCGTTCGTACGACCCGAGCGGGGTGGGTCCGACGTTCCGCTCCCACCGCACGTGGTCGTCTCGGTCGTCCACGCCTGGGCGGTGTCCGGAGGATCGCCGCGCGCGCTGCGTTCCGTCGTAGCGATGCCGCGTCGTTGACCGGAGGGACGACCGGCCGCGGCGGCGGTCACGGCCGCCGCAGCCGGTCGTCCAGACGCTGTGCGTCGTCGGGGCTCAGACGACGGAAGAGATCCCGGGAGGCCTGGTAGTGCCGTATCGATTCCGCATGATCGCCACGTGACTCGGCGGCCTGGCCCAGCCATTCCAGGCAGCGTGCCTCCCAGTGCTCGGACCGGGCGTCACCCGCGCGGAAGCGCGTGAGGGACTCCCGCAACAGCCGGACGCCGCCGGTACCGTCCCCGCCGCGGTCCAGGACATGGCCGAGAAGAGCGAGGACGCGGGTCGCCTCGTACGTCTCTCCCAGTGAGTCCAGTTCGGTGCCGGCCCGGCGCAACTGCTCGGCGGCCGTGGCCAGGTCGTCGCCGGCCAGAGCGGTTTCGCCGAGGCGCCGTCGGGAGAGGGCGGCACCGCGCCGGTAGCCGATCGACTCCCTCAGCCGCAGGGCGTGCTCGAAGTGTTCGCGTGCGTCGTCGAGCCGGTGGGTCAGGAGACCGACGTGTCCCAATCCGCTCAGGGCCTGCGCCTGTTGGCGTACGTCGCCGTCGGCTGTGGCCATCTCCAGCGCCTGCCGGTACCAGTCGGCCGCCTCCGGATACCGGCCGGCGTTGCGCAGGCCGATCGCACCGGAGGTGAGCATGCGCCCCTCCCCCTGCCTCGATCCGCTTCGGCGCGCCGCGTCGAGACCCAGGCGGTGCGCCTCGATCCACATATCGGACGGACGTAATCGCAGGAAAAGCGTCCATATGCGGTCCGTCAGGCGCCAGCAGGAGGAGTACCAGCCGACCCGGGCCGAGTGTCGTACGGCGCCCATCAGGCCGTTGCGGTACGTGTCCAGCCAGGCGAGCGCCTCCTCCGGACCGTCCAACGGGGCCGGAGGCACGGTCGCCGCCGGGAGGTCGTGCCCCGGCAGCCGGTGACTGGGGGTGAGGAGGCTCTCCGCCGAAGCCGCGGTGGCCAGGCACCAGTCGACGAAACAGCGCAGCGTGCGCTCGTGCCGGCCCGGATCCTCCAGCTCCTCGCCGAGCCGACGGGCGTGTGGCTGGACCAGGTCGTGGAATCGATAGGTGGTCGGTCCCGTCTCCTCCAGGAGATTCGCCTCCACGAGAGCGTGCACGGCGATGTCGGCGGCGGGCCCGGTGTCATGCGGCCCCTCCCCGTCTACCGCGAGGACGGTCAGCAACGAGAGGTCGTGACGATCCGCGGGCAGCAGCCCCATCCGTCGGTACAGCGCACGGCCCTCGTCCGGCAGGATCTCGTACGACAGGTCGAGCGCCGTACGCATCACGGCCTCCCCGTCGACGCGCAGCGTGTCGACGGCACCCTGGCCGCGGGCCAGGCTGTCGGCCAGGGCGGACACGGAGTGGTGGGGGCGCAGGGCGAGTTGGGCCGAGGCCAGTGCCACCGTCAGCGGCAGCCGTCCGCACAGTCTGACCACCTCACGCGCGGCGGCCGGCTCCCGCGCCACGCGCGTCCCGGCGCCGACGGCGAGAAGCTCGACGGCCGACTCGGTGGGGAGCCCCTCCAGCCGGTGGACGGACGCGCCGTCGACGCGCAGTCCGGTCAGGTTGCTTCTGCTGGTCACCACGGTCAGACCGGTCGGCGTGCCGAGCAGGAGCGGGCGCACCTGAGCGGCCGTGAACGCGCTGTCCAGGAGGACGGCCAGCCGCAGCCCCGAGGTCATCGAACGCCACAGCGCGCTCCGTTGGGCGATCCCGGCCGGTACCGAGGAGGCGCCGAGCGCGACCAGGAACGCTTCCAGGACGACGGCCGGGGAGGCGGGACCCTGTTCCCCGCCGGTGGTCTGTCCGCCCAGGTCGGCGTAGAGCTGGCCGTCGGGAAAGCTGTCGGCGTGCTCGTACAGCCAGTGGGTGGCCAGGGTGGTCTTCCCGACGCCCGCGAGCCCGCTGACCACCAGGACGTGCGCCCAGTGCGCCGGACGTCCGGCACGCAGGACGTCCAGGGCCCGTCGGTCCGCCTCCCGGCCGATGAACCGCGCGGTCACCGGCGGCAGTTGACGGGGCACGGGCAGGCGCGACGGGGGCGCCGGCGAGGCCGAGTGGAAGTGGATGCCTCCGGAGATGTCCCGGGCCTGCACGCTGGGGCCGTGGACTACCGAATCGCCGCTGATGACGTTGGCGGTCCCCGCGGGTGCGGGGCCGGGCGGTGTGCGGGCGGGGCCAGGATGGCGGTGCAGCCACTCGGCCAGCGCGTCCCGCGTCGCCGTGTCGTGCGAGGCCAACGCGTGTAATTCCAGGGCCAGTTGCCGCCGGACCGTTGCCCTGACAGGCTGCTCGCTCGTTGTGGGCGGGGGCCAGAGCCGCGTCACCGCGGGGTCCGCACGGGCCGCTGTGTCCACCACCCGGGCCAGATCGCGCCATGAGGGGGATTCCGGGTCGGTGCCGCAGCCGGCGATGGCCGACAGCAACGCTTCCAGTCCGTTGGAGGAGAAAGCACGCACGTGGCAACTCCTTTCGATCCTCCTGGAGTCACTCCCCACTCCGCACAAGAAGTGAACTAATGCGGCTGTTTATCGGTCAATTTTGGGCTCACAGTGTCCGCTCGTGGTCGATTGTGCGGGGTCCATGGCACTCTCGAATGCTCGGCAATCGCAGGCCCTACCGGCGGGGAGGACGCTGGTGGACTTCGAGATCAGGCTTTCGGGATCCGTGGAGATTCGGGCAGCGGGTCGCCGTAATGATCTTGGATCGACAAAAACACGGTTGGCACTCGCCTGCCTCGCGTGGGACGCGGCCCGTACGGTGAGCGTGGACGCCCTGATCCACCGTATCTGGGACGAGCATCCGCCCGGCAAAGCGAGGGAAGCGCTCCACGTCCACATCTCGCGGATCCGGAGTTCGCTGCGGATCGCAGGGGGCGACGCGCCCGCGATCGTCAGCCGCACGAACTCGTACTCCCTGGAGATCGACCCGGACCGGGTGGACCTGCGCTGTTACACGAGCTGCGTCGAGCGAGCCCGCTCCTTGGGGGACGGCGGGGACGAGGAAGGCGCTCTGCGCCTGCTGGACCGGGCGGACGGTCTCTGGCACGGTGAGCCGCTGGCCGGGATCACGGGGTCCTGGGCCGAGCATCTGCGCGCCGCCGTCGAGGAGACCGGTCTCGCGGCCGCGATGACCAGAGCCGAGATCCTGCTCCGCGGAGGCAGGTTCACCGACGCCGTTCCCGTGCTCCTGCCGTTGGCCGAGGCACATCCGGTGGACGAGGCCCTGGCCGAACGACTGGCCGTCGCCCTGTACGGCAGCAACCGGACGGCAGAGGCGACCCGACTGCTCCAGCGGACGCGGCAGCGGGTCGTCCGGGACATCGGTCTCGACGCGGGCCGAGGGCTGCACCGCGTCCACCAGGGAATCCTGGCGGGGACGCCTGCGGAGGCGCTGTTCCCGCGCACCGGGGCCGGGGAGAAGGCGTCCCCCAGGCCGACGCGCCGGGTGCCGGACAATCTGCCCCGCGATGTTCCGTGGACCGGACGGCGCGATGAACTGCGGCGGCTCACTTCGGCGCTCTGCGAAGGACAGGGATCCTCGGACATAGTCACCGTCGAGGCAATTCACGGAATGGGAGGCGTAGGCAAATCGAGCCTTGCTGTCCATCTGGCGCATCGATTACGGGACCGGTTCCCTGACGGTAGGATTTTTCTGCATTTGGGCGGCTATGCCGCCGACCGGACGCCGCCGACCGCCACCCGGGCACTCACCGAACTGCTGCGGCTCGTCGGTATGGCCAGCAAGGAACTACCGCGTGAGCTCGACGAGTTGGTCGCACTGTGGCGCTCGGTGACGCATGACCGCCGGATGCTGGTGATCCTCGACGACGCGACCTCCTCGGACCAGATCCGCCCCCTGCTTCCGGGGTCCTCCCCGACAGCGGTCATCGTGACCAGCCGCCGTCGACTGCCGGGACTGCCCGGGGTGCGGCCCGTCTCCCTGGACGTGCTGCCGGCCGAGGACGCGGGGGCGCTCTTCGCTCAGCGACTGGGGAGAGGGCGCGACACCGACCCGGCGGACGTGGCGGAGATTGTCCGGATCTGTGGGCATCTCCCGTTGGCCATCGAGATCGCCGCGAGCCGGTTGCTCGCCCGTCCCTCGTGGGCCACGTCCGACCTGTTGCGCCAGCTGGGCGGATTCGGTGGACATCTGGCCCAACTGCGCGACGCGGACCGGACATTGACGCATGTCTTCGCAGTCTCGTACGACGCGCTGAATGCCGAGCAGCAACTAGTCTTCCGCCGTATCGGACTCCACGTGGGGGTGGATTTCAGGCCTCCGGCGATCGCCGCGCTCACGGGATTCTCCTTGGAAACGGCCGAACGCGTACTTGAGGAACTACTTGCTCACTACCTTGTGTTCGAGCCTGTTCCGCTCCGTTTCACCATGCACGATCTGCTGCGCGACTATGCGCGGTCGTTGCTTGAGGCCGATGACGCCGAGGACGACGTTCGACAGGCCGGACAAAGTCTGGTGGATCACTACATCCGGACTGCGGATCGGACGGACCGGCTGGCCTATCCCTTCCGCTCGCGCACGGATCTCGACGTCGGCGATTCAGCCACTCCGACGTGTCCGGAAATCGTCGACGCACAGTCGGCGGAACAGTGGTTGATCGCCGAGTCGGACAATCTTCTGGACACTCTCGACTGGCTTGTAAAGCACGGCACGGAACGCCAACTCGCCATTTCCGTCCATGTGTTGGCGGGATTCCTGGACATGGAGGGGCACCTCGTCGAGGCCGAGCCGCTGCTGCGGCGCGCCGCAGCCCACTGGAACGTCGCAGGTGACAGCGTGGCCAGGGCGCGAGCGCTGCTCGACCTCTGCGCGGTGTACACCCACGGCTCCCGTTACGGCGAGGCGATCGCGGCCGGGCGGGAGGCGCGTGACATCGCGCGGTCTCTGCGGGACCGGGAACTGGAGGGCGAATGCGTTCACCAAGTCACGATTTCTCTGTGGCAGACAGGTCAGTACACACTGGCCCGATCACTCCAGAAAGAGTCTCTTAATTCTCTTATGCAAACAGGAGATCGCCTCCGGATGGCGCGCTGTAGAAACCTGCTCGGCATCATTCACGTACACCTCGCCGAGTATGAAGACGCATTGGCATGCTTCACTTCGGCCCTCGTCGATTTTACGGCCATAGGGTATGAGCGGGGAAGATATAGTGCGCTGAACAATGTGGCAGAAGTGCGTAAGAAAACCGGGCACCTGGAGGATGCCGAAATCGCTTATCGGCAGGCGATGGTCGTGGCGGATCGGATGGGAAATCCGAGAGACAAAGCGACCCTCCAAATGAATGTGGCTTCCGTCATGGATGAGCTCGGCAGAACCGATGAGGCTCTTGCCGTGTATGGCATGGTGCTGCCGATCCTGCGGGACGTCGGAGACCGGCGGGCGGAGGCCATCGCTCTCACGCGAATCGGCAGGGCGCACCGTGCGGCAGGACGCACGGATGAGGCTCTGCGGCACCATGTCGCCGCACTTGAGGTGACACGTGCGATTCACGCGGTGGGCGATGAGGTGGACGTACTCTTCGATCTGTCCTTGGTCGAGCGTGATGCGGGTCGTTTTTCCCAGGCCGTGGCCCGGCTTGAGGAAAGCCTTGCCCTCAGTAAGGGCATAGGAGCTCCGGCGGAAGAGGCCCGGGCTGCTGCGGCGCTGGCCGACCTGCGGGGCGATGTTACCGGCGGGGCAAATTAGAGCGTCCCGGCGTGGTGATCAAATTGTGCCGCTCGAAGGGCTTCCCCTCAGCCGGATGGCCGGTATCGTTCTGCCGTGCGGAGCGATGGGTCCGGCAACCCAGACCGGAGACCCGTCTTGCCTGCGCATCAGACCTTGCCCGAAGCTAAATGAAAGTTGCGAATGTTCAATAAGTTCGTGAAATGCGTGGCGGCTGCGGTTGTGTTTACATGCATTGCATGTGTGACCGTTAATTACCTGGTTACAGTCACCTCGACAATATAAAGGATCCGGTGTCTGGTGCCTACCGCCGACGCGCGCTCGGTACCAGACACCGGCCCCGGATATGGCCGACGGCGACCGCTCCGGTGAGCGGGTGGTTCTGAGACGATGACGCTCCGATCCGTTCGGCTGGGGGTACAGGAGTGGATCCGATCTCGGCGAGTTTCCTCACGGCGGTGGCGACCGGGGCCGGCGGTGAGTTGGGGCAGCAACTCTGGGCGGCGCTGCGCGGGTTGGTACGGAGAAGCCCGGCAGGGGAATCTGCCGGATCGCCGGATCGGACAACCGGCGAAGCCGAACTGACCTCCTTGTCCGCGGCTCCCCACGATGCGGAGCGAGCACGGGCGCTCAGTGAGGCTCTGCGTCGCCGTGCCGAGCAAGACTCCTTGTTCCGAACGCACTTGATGCAGTGGCAGCAGCAGGCGCAGTTGCTGCGTACCGGAGACGGGGACGCGATCAACACCGTCAGCGGAGGGGATCAGAGAGGCCCGGTCGTCCAGGGGCGGGACTTCTCCGGGCTCAACTTCAATGTCCCGGGGCAGGGTTAGCACTCTCATCCGCGGCCCGCAGGCCGGCGAGCCCGATGATCGCGGGTGGCACGGAGAGGTGCCGGCAACGAGAGCGGTTCGGCGAACTGCGCCTGGCCCCAGGCCTGTTGCCCCCTGTGATCGAGGGGTTCTGCGTCTGCTGTCCGTCGCCGACGGGCTGGTGCGGCCGGCCGCCGAGGACATCGAGATCGCGGGTACGACGACCATGTGGGCGGACGAGGGGGTCGTCTTCGCCACGTCCTTCATCAATCGCGGCCCTGCGGCCTGTCCCGAGCCGGATGTCCTGGACTGCAGGCGGTCCGTGACCTGGTAGGCGGCCACGTCGAGTCGGTCGGGGCAGCCGGGTGCACTAGGCGAACATCGGTCCGAACGAGTGGACTCGCGGGGATGCGTACCGCAGGAGGACCCCCCACCCGCTTCCGGATGGTGCCGTGGCAGCCCCAACCCCGATCCGGAAGAAGCGCCCCGACATGCGACGTACCCCCTCCCGACGCCTCTTCGCAGCCGCGCTGCTGGTGGCGTCCGTACTGGCCGCCCCGGTGACGGCGGCCTCCGCCACCGCCGCCGGTACCGCCACCGCCACCGGCGTGGTCCAGCCCAAAGGCATCGACCCGCACGACCAGGACCAGTGCTCGTCCGACGGTCTCGGCCGTGGCGTGGCCGCTCGGCTCGACAAGGCCATCGCGGGCGTCCGTCGGGAGGCCGGTATCCCGGGTGTCGCCGTCGGGCTGTGGATGCCGGGCAAGGGCTGCTACGTCCGCGCGACCGGTGTCGCCGACAAGGCCACGCGCCAGCCGATGAGCACCGACTTCTACTCACGGATCGGCAGCGAGACCAAGACCTTCACGGTCACCGCGCTGCTCAAGCTCGTCGACGAGCGGCGGATCGGCCTCGACGACCCGATCTCCCGCTACGTCCACGGCGTACCGAACGGCCGCCACATCACCCTGCGCCACCTGGCCGAGATGCGCAGCGGCCTGTTCCCGTACAGCGCCGACCCCGACTTCGTGCACGACCTGCTGAGCGACCCGAGCCGCACGTTCACCCCGCAGGAGCTGCTCGCGTACGGCTTCAAGCACCACAACACCTCCGCACCGGGCAAGGTGTTCGTGTACAACAACAGCAACCTGGTCCTCCTCGGCCTGGTGATCGAGAAGGTCAGCGGACACCACATCGCCGACGTCATCGACCGGTGGGTGCTGCGCCCGGCCCACCTCGACCACACGCTGTTCCCCGACGGGCCGAACGTCCGCGAGTTCCCCGAGCCGCACGCCCGCGGCTACACCAACCAGACGCTGACCGGTGCGGTCGCCGACTCCACGGACTGGAACCCGAGTTGGGGCTGGTCGGCCGGCGCGATGATCTCGAACATGCACGACCTACGCAGCTGGGCCCGCACCGTCGCCACCGGGGCGCTGCTCAGCCCCGAGACCCAGAAGCAGCGCCTGAAGACGCTGCCGACCGGATTCCCCGGCCTCAGCTACGGCCTCGGCATCTTCGAGACCGGCGGCTGGATCGGGCACAACGGTTCCATCCCGGGCTACGAGTCCGTGACGGTCTACCTCCCCGCCCTCAAAGCGACGCTGGTCGTGCTGCTCAACACCGACATCACCACCGGGGGCCAGGAGCCGTCCACACTGGTCGCCCGCGCGGTCACCCAGATCGCCACCCCCGACCACGTCTACGACGGCACGGCCACCACACGCCAGACACTCCCCACGCGGTAGGAACGCCCCACACCCAACCGCCCGTCCGCCCGTCCGCTCCAGCCACCCCCTCCGTCCGCTCCGGCCACCGTCCTGAACGACACTGAACCCCCGGGTCGACGACGGCCCGGGGTTTCGCATGAGCGGGTGACTGTGGCGACCGAACAGACCGAACCAACCGAACAACGCGTTCCGTTGACGCTACGACGGCGTCCGCCGCGCCCGAAGGCCGTCGTCCTGGTGCTGCACGGCGGCCAGGAGACGAGCGAACGTCCCGCCCGGCCCTGGCAGTTGGCCGCGTTGCGTATGGGCCCGGTCGTACGCGCGGTGATCGCCGCGCTCCCGCACCAGGACGTCCTGGTCGCCCAGGCCCGCTACCGCCTCCGCGGCTGGAACGGCGACCGTGCCGACCCGGCCCGCGACACCCTGCGCGCGCTGGACGCCCTCGCCGAACTCACCGGCCCCGTGCCGACCGTGCTGCTCGGCCACTCCATGGGCGGCCGGGCCGCCCTGCGCGCCGCCGGTCACCCAGAGGTCCACGGCGTGGTCGCCCTCGCCCCCTGGTGGCCACCGGCCGAACCGGTCCAGCAGACGGCGGGCCGCCACATCGTCGCCCTGCACGGCGAACGGGACCACGTCACCTCACCCACCGAGACGGCCGACTGCGTACGCCGGGCACGGGACGAGGGGGCGACGCGGGCCGGCATGGCGGTCATCGCCGGCGGTGATCACGGGATGCTGCGCCGCCACGGCCTCTGGCATCACACGGCGGCTGCTCTGGTCGCCCATCTGCTCGACCCGGCCGCCACTCCCGACCCGCTGCCCGAGGAGAGCTACGAGCCCGGTGCCTCCCCCGTGCTGCTCTGACCGGCCTTCCCCTTGGAAAGCTCCGCCGCGAACTGCGCCCCGCTCAGCAGCGCAAGGTTCGACAGCCACAGCCAGATGAGAAAGACGACACTGCCCGAGAGCGACCCGTACAACCTGCTGTAGGCGCCCAGCGTCGTGGCGTACGTCGAGAAGCCCGCGGAGACGGTCAGCCACAATGCGGCGGCCAGTACCCCGCCGGGCAGGCTGTGTCCGCGTCGGCGTGCCCCCGCCGGGCCGGTGTGGAAGACGACCACGACCAGGAGCGCGACCAGGCACAGCAGGACCGGCCAGCGCAGCAGGTCCCACGCCCACGCGGCGGTCTCGTCCACGCCCGCCATCCGGCCGACGGCCTCCGCGAGCGGGCCGGTCAGCAGCAGCGTGAGCGAGCCGACGAGGAGCAGGCCGAGCAGCACCAGCGCGGTGAGCACGATGCGGGGCGCCTTGCGCCAGGGCGAACGCCGGTCCTGGATGCCGTGCATACGGTGCAGGGCGCGGCGGAACACGGCGAGATAACTGGTCGACGACCACAGCGCGCTGACCCCGCCGGCCACCAGCAGGGGCCACGCGGTGCGGTCGGTGCGCAGCACATGGGTCAGGGCGGCGTGCAGTTCGGTACCGGAGTCGGCGGGGGCGTACGCCGTGACGTGGGTGACGAACTCCTCGGCCGTGTCCGGGCTGATCATGCCGAACGCGATGACGGTGGCCAGCATCGCCGGCAGCACCGCGAGGATCGCGTAGTACGTGAGCGCCGCCGCGTAGTCCGAGATGTCGTCGTTCCACAACGACACCGGTGTGCGTCGCAGCGCCGGCCACCAGGCGGCCGGCGGCCGGAACCCGGCGATACGGCGGATCCGGCCGACGTACGACTCAGCGGACATGGGGCGCGCGGTGCGAGGCGGCACTCAGCCGGAGCCTGGTGTGCGCGGTGTACGGGGCCGCCGCCGCGTCGGCCTCCGCCGTCACCGCGCGCAGGGAGGGCAGTACGGCGTCCGGGGAGGTGTCCGGCTCCAGCCAGACCCGCAGCTCCACCTCCAGCCGCCGACCGCGCCGGGGCAGCACCCGCGCGTGCCCGCGTGCCACGCCGGGAACGCCCGTCGCCCGCGCCGCCAACGCCTCGGCCAGCGCCCGCGGACGCATCGTGCACCCGGGCGAGGGCAACGAGAGCTGCCGCCCCGGCCTCGAACGCACCTGCCCGAGAGCCCAGAACGCGAACACCACGGTCAGCCCGATCGACCCGGCCAGCACGCTCGGCGTCCACCAGCCCTCACCCCGCACCCGCGCCAGCCGTCCCGGCTCCAGCAGAACGGCACCCGTACCGGGGGAGGGCCACCAGGACGGCAGTTGGTGCGCGACGGTCCGGTCCGTGGCGGCGAGCCAGGAACCGGCGAGGAGGAGTGCGAGTCCGGTGGCGCCGAGGGCGGTTCGGTTGACGGCTGTGTGGGTGGCGCGCATCACTGGTCAACTTCCTTGGTGGTCACGGCGGTTCAGGGTGACGGGGGTGATGTGGTCGAGGGCGCGGCGCGGTTGGGGCCCCTCACTCGTCGACTCCCTTGGTGGCAGCGGTGGTTGCGGTTACCGAGGGCGCTTCCGTCCGCGGGGTTGGCGCCTGCCGGACGACCGGCTCCGGGCCAACATCCTTGGTGGCTACGACAGTTTCCGGCACCGAGGCCGGTCCGGGCGGCTGCCACACCGGCTCCGGGGTGACAGCAACCCGCACACGCGGCTCACGGCGCAGCCGGCAGGAGGCGACGGCGGCGCGGGCGGCCGCCGTCACCGCGGCGGACGCCTGGGCCCGGTCGCCGAAGGCGAGTGACGCCCGCACGGTGATCCGTCGGCGGCGTACCCGAACCCGTACCGCCCCGACGCCGGCCACGTCCCCCACCGCGCCGCGGACCAGGGACTCGACCGCCGAGCGGTCCACGGCGGCGTCGACGCGCTCGGCCGCCGTACGGACGGTGGACCGGCGACGGAGACCCGGAGTGAGGGCGAGCACGACCATCCAGACTCCGAGCAGAGCCGTAAGCCCGCCCGCGACCACGACGGCCGGGTCTCCGGGTCCGTGCCCGGACAGCCAGTGCACCGCCGAGACGCGCCAGGCCGCCGCCGCCCGGTGCGCGGTGTGCACCTCGACCAGGTCGAGGGCGAGCGCACCGCAGCCGAAGGCGGCCACCGAGGTCAGCAGGGCGACGGGGGTCCGTCGCCGGGACCACCAGCGTCTGTTGGTTTCTCGCAGGTCGGTCTCCCCGGCCGGAGACACCGGAGGGGAGGAGTACCTGGGCGCCGCGAGTGAGGTGACGTCGACGCGCGCGGTCGGGACCTCCAGCCCGGTCAGTTCCCGGGTGCGTTCCGCCACGTGCCGTTGGACGTCGCGCACACCCTCGGCGAGCGGGGACGGATAGGGGAGCGTCACGCCGAGGGACACCTCCGCCCTCCTGCCCCGTACGGTCGCCGTCGCTCGGGGCATACGGCCGGGCAGCGCCTCGGTGG
>NZ_JBHXME010000165.1:0-24391 GCF_042721125.1 Streptomyces sp. NPDC058469 | reverse complement strand
CACACGCGCCCAGGGCGGCGCCCGCCAGCACGTCGCTCGGGAAGTGGACGCCGGTGTAGACGCGGGACATGGCGACCGAGAACGCGATCGGGGCGACCACGGCACCCCAGGCCGGGGACTCCAGGGCCACGCCGGTCGCGAAGGCCGCCGCCGACGCCGCGTGACCGGACGGGAACGACGTGGTGATGGGCTGCCGCTTAAGCTGCCGCCCCAGCGGAACGGGGTCCAGGACGGGCCGGGGGCGGCGCACGGTCCGCTTGCCGAGCGTGTTGATGGTGAGGGAGGCCAGGGTCAGTGAGGCGATGCCCCGGGCGGCGGCCCGGCGGGCGCGCGGAGTACGGCTGGCGGCCACCGCGGCGGCCGTCGCGAACCACAGCACGCCGTGATTGGCACTCCGGCTCAGCCGCGGCAGCACGGGCTCGCCGGCGGGCCAGTTCCGTTCGGCGGCCACCTCGAAGAGGCGGCTGTCCAGGGAGAGCAGCCACTCGCGCAGGGCGTGGCGGCCGGGGAGGGGGACCGTGAGGTCGACGTCAGGGCTCATGCGGTGCCGGGTACCCTGAAATGGCCGTTTGCTGCCCGCCGGACCGTCGGCGAGCCGTTTCGACCATCGGCGGACCGTGTCGAACGTCGGCGAACCATGCCGAACGTCGGCGGACCGTTTCATCGGAGGACCCCGCATGCGCCTGCTCCTCATACGCCACGGCCAGACCACGGCCAACGTGGACTTCCTCCTGGACACGGCCGTCCCCGGCGCGGAGCTGACCGACCTGGGCCGCCGCCAGGCCGCCGCCCTCCCCGAAGCGCTCGCCGACGAGGACATCGAGGCTCTCTACGCCTCCACCCTGGTCCGCACCCAGCACACCGCGGCCCCGCTGGCCGCCGCCCGAGGCCTTGACGTACGCGTCCGCGACGGCATCCGGGAGCTCACCGCCGGTGACCTGGAGATGCTGCCCGGCGACACGGAACCCGGCCACGAGTACATGCGCATCGTGTTCGCGTGGGCCGCCGGTGACACGGAGCTGCGGATGCCGGGCGGCGAGAGCGGCACCGAGGCCCTCGCCCGCTACGACGGCGTGATCGCGGAGGCCGTGGACAGCGGCGCCCGCGCCGTCGCCATGATCAGCCACGGCGCCGCGATCCGGATGTGGACGTCCGCCCGCGCCGACAACATCGACGTGGCCTTCGCCGCCGCCCGCCCCCTCGACAACACCGGCATCGTGATCCTGGAAGGCTCCCCGGCCGACGGCTGGAAGGCGCTGTCCTGGGAAGGTGCCCTGGTCGAGACGGCGGGACCGGACGCGGACGGCGGTCCGACCGGACAGCCGCTCGACGAGGACCAGAGGCCCTAGCGAAGTCCTTCGCGAGGCCCTCGCGAAGCTCTGGCGGGCACAATAAGGGTTTGCCCGGCCGCCCCACAGAATGCGTGGTCATGGGACATCTGGAAGCCGCACACCTCGAGTACTACCTTCCCGACGGGAGGCCGCTGCTCGGCGATGTGTCCTTTCGGGTCGGCGAAGGCGCCGTGGTCGCCCTGGTCGGGCCCAACGGCGCAGGCAAGACGACCCTCCTGCGGCTGATCTCCGGCGAGCTGAAACCGCACGGCGGCACGGTCACCGTGAGCGGCGGCCTGGGCGTGATGCGTCAGTTCGTGGGCTCCGTACGCGACGAGACGACCGTACGAGATCTGCTGGTCTCGGTCGCCCCGCCGCGTATCCGCGAGGTCGCGGGGGAGGTCGACAGGGCCGAGCACGGCATCATGACCGTCGACGACGAGGCGGCCCAACTCGCTTACGCGCAGGCCCTGTCCGACTGGGCCGAGGTGCACGGCTACGAGTTCGAGACCCTGTGGGACATGTGCACCATGGCCGCGCTCGGAGTGCCGTACGACAAGGCGCAGTTCCGGCAGGTGAGCACGCTCTCCGGCGGTGAGCAGAAGCGGCTCGTGCTCGAAGCGCTGCTGCGCGGCGGCGACGAGGTGCTGCTCCTTGACGAGCCCGACAACTACCTTGACGTGCCCGGCAAGCGCTGGCTGGAGGAGCGGCTCAAGGAGACCCGCAAGACGGTCCTGTTCGTCTCCCACGACCGTGAACTCCTCGCCCGCGCCGCCGAGAAGATCGTCTCCGTGGAGCCCTCGCCCACCGGCGCCGACGCCTGGGTGCACGGCGCCGGCTTCGCCACCTACCACGAGGCCCGGCGTGAACGCTTCGCCCGCTTCGAGGAGTTGCGTCGCCGCTGGGACGAGAAGCACGCCCAGCTGAAGAAGCTCGTCCTGAACCTCCGTCAGGCGGCCTCCATCAGCCACGAGTTGGCGTCCCGCTACGCCGCCGCCCAGACCCGCCTGCGCAAGTTCGAGGAGGCGGGCCCGCCCCCCGAGCCGCCGCGCGAGCAGGACATCACCATGCGCCTCAAGGGCGGCCGGACTGGCATAAGGGCCGTGACCTGCAAGGGACTTGAACTCACCGGCCTGATGAAACCCTTCGACCTGGAGGTCTTCTACGGCGAACGCGTCGCCGTCCTCGGCTCCAACGGCTCGGGCAAGTCCCACTTCCTGCGCCTCCTCGCCGGCGACGAGGTGAAGCACACGGGGGAGTGGAAGCTCGGCGCGCGCGTCGTGCCCGGCCACTTCGCGCAGACCCACGCCCACCCCGAACTCCAGGGCCGCACCCTCCTCGACATCCTGTGGAAGGAGCACGCGCAGAGCCAGGGCCCCGCCATGTCCCGACTGCGCCGCTACGAGCTGACCGGCCAGGCCGAGCAGAGCTTCGACCGGCTCTCCGGCGGGCAGCAGGCGCGCTTCCAGATCCTGCTCCTGGAACTCCAGGGCGTGACTGCTCTGCTCCTCGACGAGCCGACCGACAACCTCGACCTGGAGTCCGCCGAGGCTCTGCAGGAAGGCCTGGAGGCGTTCGACGGCACGGTCCTCTCCGTCACGCACGATCGCTGGTTCGCCCGCTCCTTCGACCGGTACCTGGTCTTCGGCAGCGACGGCAAGGTCCGCGAGACGACCGAGCCGGTGTGGGACGAGCGGCGGGTGGAGCGCGCGCGATAGTTCCGTTCAGTGCGGAGGCCGCGGGGCCCGAATGTTCGTAGAGTGGAGTCAGGACCGTGAGACTCGACGAGCGGGGCACACCATGACCGGAGTCGACCCTGCGCGCCTGGACGATGCTCAGCTCATCAAGGAGCTGGAGACCATCCACCGCACGCGCCACGACACCCTGCTGTACGGCTCGAACGACGCGCTGCGCGCCCACAACGACCGTATGGCCGGACTTGAGGGCGAGTATCTGCGCCGCCATCCGCGTCGCCTCGTGGCCCCCGGCCGGACCCGGCAGGGGGCACGCGAGCGGGACTGAGGTGTGGTGTGTTTGTGCCTTGAGGTCGGGGGCAGGCGAACTTCCAGCGCTGGAGCGCACACGCGTTCCCACCGACGGTGACCGTCCAACCCGGAGCATGCTCAAGGGAGTTGTGACGCACCATGTCTACTCGCACGAGCACGAAACGCCATTCCCACCACGACGCCCCCGACACCGCGGAGGCGTTCCGCACGCTGGTCGCGCTGCCTCCCGGCCCGCAGAAGGACACCGTCCGTGAACACATCGTCGAGGCCTGGCTGCCCATGGCCGACCGGCTCGCCGGGCGGTTCCGCAACCGGGGCGAGAGCACCGAGGACTTACGCCAGGTCGCTGCCCTCGGGCTGGTGAAGGCCGTCGACCGGTACGACCCCGAGCGCGGCAACGCGTTCGAGAGCTATGCCGTGCCGACGATCACCGGCGAGATCAAACGGCATTTCCGGGACCACATGTGGACGTTGCACGTGCCTCGGCGGGTGCAGGATCTGCGGAACCGGGTGCGGGTCGCCGGGCAGGAGCTGGCCCAGACCGTGCCGGGGCGGCGGCCCACCGTGGCGGAGATCGCCGCACAGGCGGCGCTCTCCGAGGAGGAGGTGAGGGTGGGGCTTGAGGCGCTGGAGAGTTTCAGTGCGTTGTCGTTGGACGCGGAGGTTCTCGGCGGCGAGGACGGGTATGCGCTGAGCGATGTTCTCGGGTCCGCTGATCCGGCGTTGGATGTCGTCGTCGATCGTGAGGCTGTGCTGCCTCGGCTTGCCGCGTTGCCCGAGCGGGAGCGGACGATTCTGTACCTGCGGTTCTTCGGGGACATGACGCAGAGTCGGATTGCTGAGCGGTTCGGGATTTCGCAGATGCATGTGTCCCGGTTGATCAGTCGGTGCTGTCGGCGGATTCGGGAGCAGGTTCTGGAGGATGCGGGTTAGAGGCCGGGTGCGGGTTCGTCGTGGCTGGTCGCGCCCACGCGGCGGGGCCGCACATCGATACAGCCCCGCCCCTGAAGGGGCGCCTCAGTCGGCCTGAATTTCACTCGCTCGGCCCCTCACGTCCCGCTAATGGGGCTTGGCCGCGCGCGGTGTTGACCGGAGCGGGCTGTGATGGTGGTGCCGCCGTCCTCGGTCTAAGGAGACCCGCTCATGCGCCGCACCGCTCTTGCCCTGTCCGTCGTCGCCCTTGTCGGCGTCGTCGGGGGTGCCGCCGGTCCTGCTCTGGCCGCCGATCCGGCCGCCGAGGTCAGTCCGAGTACCGTGCAGGCGGGTGGGAGTGTGACCGTTTCCGTCTCGTGCGAAGTGATCGGGGGGACCGCGCCCGACACCATCGACGCCACGTCCCAGGGGTTCGACGACGGGACCGTCCAGCTGCAACGCGTGCGCGGCAACGACGACCGGGCCGCCGGGGCCGCCTATCGGGGGACCGCGCGGATTTCCGACGGCGAAGGAGCCGGGCGGGATCCCGCGTGGACCGTCGACGGGACCTGTCCGGCGCCGCCCGGGGGGCAGGGGCGGCCGTGGAGCGCGACCTTCAGTGTGGAGCGCGGGGGTGGGCAGCCGCCGTGTCAGGAGCCCCGGGGGGAGTCCTGCAGTGGCGTGCCTGCCGCGATTCAGCGCGGGGTGCGGGCGGGGGAGGGCGGTACCTTCACCGACTCCGTTCCGGCTCTGGTCACCGGTGGTGTACTCGTCGCGGGCGCCTTCGGTGGTGCCGTGTACCGGCTGCGCAGGCGGACGCCGCGACACTGAGCGCGCGATCGGGACACGGCACGGCACTGCACGAGGGACTGCGCGGAGGCACCATGCGGCAGGCGGACGCGGTAGGCCAGGGGCCCGTGCGGTACGGGCCGGTGTTTCCCGACGACGGGCTGCCCGTGCTGCCGGACCTGGCCGCCGTGCTCGCCGCCGCCGCGTCCCGCACCGAGGAGCAGCCCGTCGGCGGCGCCCCCGCCCTGCTCGACGCCGCGAGCGGCTACTTCGAACGCCGGGGCCTGCCCGCCGAACCCGCCCGCGTGGCCGCCGCCCCGGGTGCTCCCGCGCTGCTGGTCGCGCTGACCGCCGCGCTCGGCGGTGACGTCCTGGTGCCCAGACCCTGCGCCGCCTGGTGGGCGCCGTACGCGCGCCTGTTGGGCAGATCCGTGTTCCATGTGGGCACCCCGGCCGAGTGCGGCGGGGTGCCCGATCCGTACGCCCTGCTGGAGACCGTGCGCCGGGTCCGGGACGAGGGCGGTGACCCGCGGCTGCTCGTGCTGTCCGTCGCCGACGACCCCACCGCGACCGTCGCGCCGCCCGAGGTCATGCACGAGGCCGTCGAGGCCGCCGCCGCCGAGGGACTGCACCTGGTCAGTGACGAGACCTGGCGCGACACCCTGCACGCACCCCGGGGCACCATGCTGCTCAGCCCCGCCGAGATGCTGCCCGACCGGGTCATCGTCGTCACCGACCTGGCCGGCGCGCTCCTCCCGTCCGGCTGGCCGGCCGCCGTCGCCCGCTTCCCCGCCGGCCGCACCGGAGACGCTCTCCGCGCGCGCGTGCTCGACGTCCTCACCGCACTCGGCGCCCGCGTCGCCGCGCCGGTCGCCGCCGCGGCCGGCCACGCCCTCGGCGAACCCCCGCCCGTCGTCGCCCGCCGCGACACCGCCGTACGCCTGCACGCGCGCGTGGCCGCCGCCGCGCACGCCGCCGTCACCGGGGCGGGCGCGTTCTCCCGGCCGCCGCAGGCGGGGCGTCATCTGTACGTCGATCTCGGGCCGTTGCGCCACGCGCTCACCCCGCAGGGGGTGGGCGACGCGCAGGACCTGGAGGAGTTCCTCACCGCCCGGCTCGGCATGCCCGCGCCGGGCGGCCACCGTTTCGGCGACGACCTGGGCGCGCTGCGGGTACGGCTGTCCACCGGGGCGCTGCTGGGCCGTACGGACGCGGAACGCGCGGAATGTCTCACGTCACCCATTCCGTTGGAACTGCCACACGTGCAACGCGCGTTGATGTCCTTGAGGTCGATCTTCGACGATCTCCGCGACGACGCTCAGCGATGGGAGCCTCCTCGATGACGCAGCAGTCCGAGTCGACCACCAGCAGTACGACCACGCGGGAAACCGCCGACCCGACGCCCCCGTTCGCCCCCTCGTCCCCGCCGCTCGCCGAGCCCCGCCCACTCGGCGAGCGGCGCGTGTGGCCCCGTGCCTTCCACGACCGGCTCACCGCCCCGCTGCCCGGCCTCAAGGCCTTCGCCCGCTTCGCCCGCGAGGGCTCCGTACGCCCCCGGCCCGAAGGCCTCGCCGACATCCCCCAACTCCCGTTCGCACCAGAGCCCTTGCCCCAGGTCGACGCTCTGACCGTCGCCGTCACCTGGGCGGGGCACGCCAGTTGGGTGGTGCGGATCGGCGGCCTGACCATCCTCACCGACCCGGTCTGGTCCCGCCGCATCCTCGGCACCCCGGCCCGGATCACTCCCGTGGGCGTGGCCTGGGAGACACTCCCGCCGATCGACGCCGTCGTCATCAGCCACAACCACTACGACCACCTCGACGCCCCCACCCTGCGCCGACTCCCGCGCCACACCCCGGTGTTCGCGCCCGCAGGCCTCGGCAGCTGGTTCAGACGCCGCAGATTCACCCGCGTGACCGAGCTGGACTGGTGGGAGGCGGCCCAACTGGACGGCGTCCGCCTCGACTTCGTGCCGGCCCACCACTGGTCCAAGCGCAGCCTCACCGACACCTGCCGTTCCCTGTGGGGCGGTTGGGTGATGACAGCACCGGACGGCCGGCGCGTCTACTTCGCGGGCGACACGGGCTACGGCCACTGGTTCTCCCGCATCGGCCGCCGCTACCCCGGTATCGACCTCGCCCTCCTCCCCATCGGCGCCTACGACCCGCGCTGGTGGCTCAGCGACGTCCACTGCGACCCGGAGGAGGCGGTGCGGGCGGTGCAGGATCTGGGGGCGCGGCGGATGGCCCCGATGCACTGGGGCACGTTCGTCCTGTCGGCGGAGCCGGTCCTGGAACCACTCACAAGGGTGCGGGCGGCCTGGGAGCAAGGGGGCCTGGCGAGGCAGGACCTGTGGGACCTACCGGTGGGAGCTTCGAGAGTGCTGAACGAGACCCCCTAGGGGCGCGGGGCTGTGTCGATTTGCGGCTCCGCCGCGGGGCGCGACCAGCCACACACGACCCGCACTCCGCAACGAAATATCAACTGGCAGCCCGAACCCGCTTCCAAACAGTCGGCGCCACACTGATCACCACGGTCAGCGCGACCGCCGCCACCACACCCTCCCAAGGCTCCGGAAACAGCGAACCGCCGAGGATGCCGATCAGCTGGTACGTCACCGCCCAGGCCAGACAGGCCGGCGCATTACCCCGGGCGAACCGGCGGATCGGCCACTCCGCCATGAGGCAGGCCAACATCACCGGGATACGACCGGCCGGCACCATCCGGGACAGCACCAGCACCGCCACCCCGTGGTCGGCCAGCTTCTCCTGGGCCTGCGCGAGCCGCTCCTCCGGAGCCCGCGCGCGGATCGCCTCCAGCCAGCGCGAGCCGTTCTTCGACCCCATCCCGCGCCGCCCCAGCCAGTACAGCGCGATGTCACCGAGGAACGCGGCCAGCGAAGCCGTCACGAAGACCAGCGCCAGCGCGAACGGCGCCGTCTGGTGAAAGGCGACAACAGCGGCCGAACTCACCAGCGCGCCGGTCGGAATCACCGGCACCAGCGCCCCGAACAGCACCAGCAGGAACAACGACGGGTAGCCGATGGCCTGTTGGGTGGACTCGGGGGACGTCGTCGCGGTCGTGGACAGCGCGGCCGTGAGCCAGCTCACCGGGCGACCTCCGGGCGCACGCTCTCCCCGTGCCCGAGCCGGTGCACCGAGACCGAGGGCGCGAGCTGTGCCGCGATCCGCACGAACTCGTCGCCCGGCGTGTGGAACTCGTGCGGGCGCACCGCGTCCATCCCGATCGGCCAGTACGTGCCGTAGTGCACCGGCACCGCACTGCGCGGCGAAAGCCGGGCGAGGGCCTGGGCCGCGCGGCCCGCGTCGAGATGCCCCTCGCCGAGATACGGACCCCAGCCGCCCACCGGCAGCAGCGCCACGTCGACCGGCCCGACCTCCTTGGCCATGTCGTCGAACAGCCCGGTGTCCCCGGCGAAGTACGTCCGCGCCTCGCCCTCCACGACGTAGCCCAGCGCGGGGGACCGGTGCGGTCCGACCGGCAGCCGGCGTCCGTCGTGCCGTGCGGGCACGGCTCGTACGACCAGGTCACCGACCATCGTCTGGTCGCCGGGGGACACCTCGTCGATGCGCAGCTGCCGGAGCCGGCGCAGTCCGGGCACCGCGCGGAGTGCGCCCCGGGGCACGAGCAGGCGCGTGCCCGGGGCGAGGGCGGCGAGCGAGGGAAGGTGCAGGTGATCGGCGTGGAGATGGGAGACGAGCGCCAGGTCCGCGCGCCGGGCCTCGGGCGGCGGCACCGCGCCCCGGCGGCGTCGTAGATGCGCGAGTCGGCGGGCGAACAGGGGGTCGGTGAGCACGCGTACGTCCGAGTCCTCGATCGTGCAGGTGGCGTGACCCCACCAGGTGATCTCCACCGGCACCCTCTTTGCCTCCTTCGCGCGACTCCCCCGAAGCCTACGGGCAGGAGTAGGGTCGGCGGCGAAACCCGGAGGTGAGGGGGACGCCATGGGACAGGTACGCGGTGCCTCCGGTATGCCCTCGCGGCTGCGGGTCACGGCGATCGCCAGCCTGACACCGCTGGAGGAGTTGGACGACGACCCCTTCCTGGTCGACTCCCGCAGCCAGCACGCGATGTGCGCCCGCTGGGCCGCCGACCACGGCTACGTGATCGCCCGCGAGCTTCTGGTCCGCGGGCTGCGCCCCGACCACTGCGCCCTGTGGGACGGCGTCCGCCCCGGCCTCGACCTGTTCGTCGCCCCCAGCCGCCGGGTCCTGGAGAGCGCGCTGTCCTCCGTCGAGGGGTTCACCGACGAGTGCGCGCGACGCGGGGTGCGGATCGAGACGGTCGGCCGCGCGGAACCGTCCTACGACGCCCAGATGAAGGCCAGCGTGCACCGACGGCTGTCCATGCCGACGGCGGGCTACGACGGCCGGTGACACAGGGACCCCTCCGTCCCTTGTGACAAGGTGGGTGGAGGCCCGCCAGGTCGTCGGGTCGGGACGTGAGGTGTACGGGGCGTGGGTGGAGCGCGTTGGCGGCGGCTCGCCAGTCAGGTCGGGCGCAGTGTCGCGGTGTGGGCGGTCTCCACGGTCACCATGCTGGTGCTCGCCGGGATCCTGCCGGACTTCAAGCTCCAGTCCGCGGACGGTGACAGCGCCACCCGTATCGGTGTCACGGCCGCGTTCGGCGCCGGCGCCTTCGGTCTGCTGTCGGCCCTCGTCTGGCCGCTGCTGGTGCGGCTGTTGCTGCTGGTGCCCGCGCTCGTCCTCGGCCTCCTCGTCTTCGTGCTCAACGGGTCGCTGCTGCTGATCGCGCTGCGCATCAATCCGGACGGCGGGCTGCGCGGCCAGGTCGCCCCCGAGACCGCCGTCGTCGTGGCCGCCGTGATGTCCGCCGTCGCCTCCGCCACCGGCGGTGCCCTGGCCGTGCGCGACGACGACGCCTACCGCCGTCGCCTCTACCGCCTCGCCGACCGCCGCCGCAGAGCCCTGCCGCCCGGCCCGTCCTCGCCCGGCACCGTCTTCCTGCAGCTCGACGGCGTCGGTCACGACGTGCTGCTCGGCGCGGTGGCCAAGGGCCTGATGCCGACCGTCGCCAAGCTCCTGGGCGGCGACCGCCCCACCCACCGCCTCACCCCCTGGCGCACCGACTGGTCCAGCCAGACCGGCGCCAGCCAGCTCGGCATCCTGCACGGCTCCAACCACGACATCCCCGCGTTCCGCTGGTACGAGAAGGACACCGGCGAGGTGATGGTCTGCAACCGCCCGACCAGCGCCGCCGAACTCCAGGGCCGCGCCGTCGAGTACACCGGCGACGGCGGCCTCCTCACCGTGGACGGCGCCAGCCGCGGCAACCTGTTCAGCGGCGGCGCCGACGAACAGGCCCTCGTCCTGTCCATCGCCACCCGCCGCCGGGGCCGCGAGAACCGTTCCCGGGCGGGCTACTTCGCCTACTTCTCCGACCCCGCCAACGCCGTCCGCACCGCGATGTCCTTCGTCGCCGAGGTCGGCCGCGAGATCGGCCAGTCGACCCGCGCCCGCCTCACCAAGCAGCGCCCCCGGATCAAGCGCGGCGGCCTCTACCCCCTCGTCCGCGCCTTCGCGACCGTCGTCGAACGGGACGTCGTCGTCGCCGCCGTCATGGGCGACATGCTCGCCGGCCGCACCGCCGTCTACGCCGACCTCGTGGCCTACGACGAGGTCGCGCACCACTCCGGACCGCGCAGCCGCGATGCCGCCAAGGTGCTCCAACGCCTGGACCGCTCCCTCGCGTTGATCGAGAACGTCGCCGAGCACGCCCCGCGCCCGTACCGCATCGTCGTCCTCTCCGACCACGGGCAGAGCCCCGGCGAAACCTTCCAGGGCCGCTACGGCCTCACCCTCGGCGACCTGGTCCGGGCGGGCTGCGGACTGCCCGTGCCGCGCCGGGCCCGCCGCACCCACAGCGGCGCCGAGGCCCGCACGGCCGTCCGCGCGGCGCTGCGCCGGCCGGTCGAGGAGGACGACGGGCGGCACCGCCACCCCGGCCGCCACTCGGAGCCGATCGTGCTGGCCTCCGGCAACCTCGGCCTGGTCTCCTTCCCGGACGTGCCGCACCGCATGACCAAGGAGGAGATCGACGCCCGCCACCCCGCACTCCTCACCACGCTCGCCAACCATCCCGGCATCGGCTTCGTCCTCGTCCGCAGCGAGGAGCACGGCGGACTCGTCCTCGGCGCCCACGGCGCGGAGCTGCCGGTGGCCGAACTCGACGACAAACAGGGCCCGTTGGCGGACTTCGGCCCCGGCGTCGCGGACGCCGTCCGGCGCACCCACTCCTTCCCGCACACCGCCGACATCATGGTCAACTCCTGGTACGACCCGGCCGAGGACGAAGTCCTCGCCTTCGAGGAGCAGATCGGCTCCCACGGCGGCCTCGGCGGCGCCCAGGCCAAGCCGTTCCTGCTGTCGCCGCACACCTTCTCCGCACCGGTCGACGACGGCGAGGACCTCGTCGGCGCGGAACACGTACACCGGGTTCTGCGGCGGTGGCTGCGCGAGTCGAACGGCCCGCAGGTGCCGCTGACGGCCGAGCCGCAGGAGCGGGCCGCCTGAAGACGGGTTTTTATCAGGTGGCGGCCGCAACCACTAATTGAGAACCTTGATGGCGCGCAACCACGTCCGCGAGAGCGGCGCCGGTTCAGGCGCAGAAAGGGGCGCCTCTTTTGCAGGCTGCTGTCACTGTCACCCCCGCCCGTATACCGGAGTTGCTGCTCGGTCTCGCGACCGTGCGGCCCGTGTTCATCTGGGGTGCGCCCGGCATCGGAAAGTCGTCCCTGGTACGGGAGTTCGCGGAGTCGCTGGGGCTTGAGTGCGTGAGTCTGCTCGGTACGCAGCTCGCGCCCGAGGACCTGATCGGTGTGCCGCAGATCCGGGACGGGCGGTCGGTGTTCTGCCCGCCGGAGGCGATCGCGCGGGACGAGCCGTACTGCCTGTTCCTGGACGAGCTGAACGCGGCGACGCCGGATGTGCAGAAGGCGTTCTACTCGCTGATCCTGGACCGCCGTATCGGCAGCTACGAACTGCCCAAGGGCTCCATCGTGATCGGCGCCGGGAACCGGGCGACCGACAACGCGCTGGCCCGGCCGATCGCGTCCGCGCTGATCAACCGGCTCACCCACGTGCACCTTGAGGCGTCACCGAAGGACTGGCTCAACTGGGCGGCGGCCAACGGCATTCACCCGTGGATCCTGGACCACCTCACCGACCGGCCCGACCACCTGTGGTCCAAGCCGCCGAAGACCGAGGAGGCATTCTCCACGCCCCGCTCCTGGCACATGCTCTCCGACGCGCTGGGCTCCTTCGGGCCCGACCTCGACGAGGACACCCTGAAGGTCATCGCGCACGGCACGCTGACGCCCGCGCACGCGGTCGCGTTCTGCGGCTACGTCAAGATCGTGCGCAGCCGGTTCGGCATCGAGGCGATCATCAAGGGCGACGCCCGCTGGCCGCACCGGCCCGAGGACCGCGACCTGCTGTACTACCTCGCCGAGTCCTTCCGGGGCCGGCTCGTCAAGGAACTCCCGGTCAGCAAGGAGCACTTGTCGGCGAACGGGCTGCAGACCGCGTATCGCGCCAAGTCCCTGCTCGTGCAGCTCGCCGAGATCTCCGTGGAGGTCGCGCAGAGCGTCATCGCCCCGGACACCGACGGCAATCCGCTGTTGCCCGCCTGGTTCCTGGTCGAGGCGGCCCGTGACATGCCCCGGCTGGTCGAGGCCCGGCAGTGAGCCGCACGCAAGGGGGCAAGGGGGGCAAGGGGAAGCCGAAGAAGAAAGACCTCGCTGCCGAGGCCTTCGAGGAGGGGCTGCGGCTGGTGCGGGCCAACCGCGCGCTCGCCGCCATCGGCTTCAGCACCTGCCGCCAGGAGGACTGCCCCCGCACGCCCAACAGCGGTCTCGTCCGCGTCGACTCCAACGGCGTGCTGCACGTCCACCCCACCCGCTGGGCCGAACCCGCCGAGTGGGCCTGGGCGATCGCGCACTGCATCATCCACCTGGGCTTCGGCCACGTCCCGGCGGCGCCGAAACTGCGCGACCAGCCCGACGGCCCGGCCCTCGCGGCCCATTGCGCCGTCGTCAACCGCTTCCTGCTCGGCTTCCCCATCGGGGTCACCCCCGAGGACCTGCCCGCCTCCTACCCGGCCGGTGACGAGGAGCAACTCACCGCCCGCTGGCGCCGCGACGGCATCCCGCCCCTCTACGAGCGCTGCGGAACGGCGGGCGGCGAGCCGGACCAGTTGCTCGTGCCGTGGGACACCTGGCAGGGCGGCAAGGCGCCGGACTGGCAGCTGAACTTCGCGAACGCCCTGACGCGCACCGTCGCCATGGCGATGGACGTGGCGGGCGGACGCCGTGCCTCGATGCGCGGCGGCCCCACCCGACTCCAGCCCTGGGAACGGGCGTTGAGCTGGTTCGTCTCCTCCTACCCCCTCCTCGGCGGCATCGCGGCCGGCATCACCCTCGTCGCCGACGCCGAACTCGCCCGCGCCCACGGCATCTCCGTCGCCGCCGTCGACACCGGCGCGGCCGAGATCTACATCAACCCGCTGCGCCAACTCGACGACGAGGAATGGCGGTTCGTCCTCGCCCACGAGATGCTGCACGCCGCCCTGCGTCACGGCGACCGCTGCGGTGTCCGCGACCCCTTCCTCTTCAACATCGCCGCCGACTACGTCATCAACGGCTGGCTGTGCGAGATGGACGTCGGCCGGATGCCCGAAGGCCTCCTGCACGACCCGGAGTTGAAGGACCTCTCCGCCGAGGAGGTCTACGACCGGATCGCCGGCGACCTGCGCCGGATGCGCCGCCTGGCCACCCTGCGCGGCAAGGGCGTCGGCGACATCCTCGGCGGCCCCCTCGGCAGCCCGCGCGACTACGTGGACCTCGACGAGTTCTACCGGCGCGGCCTCGCCCACGGCCTCGACCTGCACCAGCAGCACCAACGCGGCTTCCTGCCCGGCGGGTTGGTCGAGGAGATCCGCGCGCTCAGCCATCCGCCGCTGCCGTGGGACGCCCAACTCGCCCGCTGGTTCGACGAGTTCGTACCCCGCCCCGAGCCCGTACGGTCGTACGCCCGCCCCTCGCGCCGCCAGTCCTCCACGCCCGACATCCCACGCGCGGGTCACTACTTTCCGCCCGAGGAGATCGCCCGCTGCACCTTCGGCGTCGTCCTCGACACCTCCGGCTCCATGGACCGCGCCCTCCTCGGCAAGGCGCTGGGCGCGATCGCGTCGTACGCCGAGGCCCGCGACGTACCGGCCGCACGGGTCGTGTTCTGCGACGCGGCCCCGCACGACGCGGGCTATGTGGCGGTCACCGACATCGCGGGCCGGGTCCGGGTGCACGGACGCGGCGGTACGGTCCTGCAGCCAGGGATCGACCTGCTGCATCGCGCGGACGACTTCCCGCCGGGCGCGCCGATCCTCGTCATCACGGACGGCATGTGCGACACCCTGCGCGTGCGGCGTGAACACGCCTATCTGATCCCGCAGAATGCTCGCCTGCCGTTCACCGCACGTGGGCCGGTCTTCCGGGTGCGCTGAAGCGGAATGTGATCGGATGGCACCGTACGACATCCGCGTCGAAAGGAATCATCGTGGCAACCACGCGCACCGCACACACCGTCTGGGAAGGCGACCTCCTCAAGGGCAGCGGCGAGGTCACCTTCGACTCGTCAGGCATCGGCGTGCAGCCGGTGTCGTGGGCGTCGCGCGCCGAGCAGGCCAACGGCAAGACCAGCCCCGAGGAACTGATCGCCGCCGCCCACTCCAGCTGCTTCTCCATGGCGCTGTCGCACGGCCTGGCCGGCGCGGGCACCCCGCCCACCCGCCTGGAGACCAAGGCCGACGTCACCTTCCAGCCCGGCGAGGGCATCACCGGCATCCACCTCACCGTCGTAGGCGAGGTCCCCGGCCTCGACGCGGACGGCTTCAAGGCCGCCGCCGAGGACGCCAAGAAGAACTGCCCGGTCAGCCAGGCCCTCGCGGGGACGACGATCACGCTGACGGTGGAATCCGCCTGACCCCGGCTTTCCCCCCCCCACCTCGATGCCGCGCCCGGAAAAACGGGTGCGGCATTGACATTCCCGCACTCAAGTTCTCAGCTGGAGATCGGGCAGCGCCTGGCGGAAGGGGACGGCGATGGGACGTGCGGTCGGGATCGATCTGGGGACCACGAACTCGGTGGTCGCGGTACTGGAGGGCGGGGAGGCCACGGTGGTGGCCAACGCCGAGGGGGCGAGGACCACGCCCTCGGTGGTGGCCTTCGCCAAGAACGGCGAGGTGCTGGTCGGCGAGGTCGCCAAACGGCAGGCGGTGACCAACATCGAGCGCACCGCGCGGTCGGTGAAACGGCACATGGGCGACACCGCGTGGCGTTTCCCGGACACGGGCGCCATCGACGGAACGCGGTACCGTGCCCAGGAGTTGTCGGCGCGCGTGCTGCAGAAACTGAAGCGGGACGCGGAGGCCTATCTCGGCGAGGACGTCACCGACGCCGTGATCACCGTCCCCGCCTACTTCGACGACTCCCAGCGCCAGGCCACCAAGGAGGCCGGCGAGATCGCGGGTCTCAAGGTGCTGCGGATCATCAACGAACCGACGGCCGCCGCCCTCGCCTACGGCCTCGACCGCGGCGAGGAACAGACCGTCCTCGTCTTCGACCTCGGCGGCGGCACCTTCGACGTCTCCCTCCTGGAGATCGGCGACGGCGTCATCGAGGTCAAGGCGACCAACGGCGACACCCATCTCGGCGGCGACGACTGGGACCAGCGGGTCGTCGACCATCTCGTCAAGAAGTTCCAGGGGCAGTACGGCATCGACCTCGGCAAGGACAAGATGGCGCTCCAACGCCTGCGCGAGGGCGCGGAGAAGGCGAAGATCGAGCTGTCCTCGTCCTCCGAGACGACGATCAACCTGCCCTACATCACCGCCTCCGCCGAAGGCCCGCTGCACCTCGACGAGAAGCTGACCCGCGCCGCGTTCCAGGAACTCACCGCCGATCTTCTCGACCGCTGCAAGACCCCCTTCCACCAGGCGGTCAAGGACGCGGGCATCAAGCTCTCCGCGGTCGACCACGTCATCCTCGTCGGCGGCTCGACCCGGATGCCCGCCGTCACCGACCTGGTCAAGGAACTCACCGGCAAGGACCCGCACAAGGGCGTCAACCCCGACGAGGTCGTGGCGGTCGGCGCCGCCCTCCAGGCCGGGGTCATCCGCGGCGACGTGAAGGACGTCCTGCTCCTCGACGTCACCCCGCTGTCCCTGGGCATCGAGACCAAGGGCGGCATCATGACGACGCTCATCGAACGCAACACGACCATCCCGACCCGGCGTTCGGAGATCTTCACCACCGCCACCGACAACCAGCCCTCGGTCGGCATCCAGGTCTACCAGGGCGAACGTGAAATCGCCGCGTACAACAAGAAGTTGGGCGTCTTCGACCTCACCGGACTGCCGCCCGCCCCGCGCGGGGTCCCGCAGATCGAGGTCGCCTTCGACATCGACGCGAATGGCATCATGCATGTCTCGGCCAAGGACCTGGCCACCGCCCGCGAACAGAAGATGACCGTCACCGGGGGCTCCGCCCTGGGCAAGGACGACATCGACCGGATGATGCGCGAGGCCGAGCAGTACGCGGACGAGGACCGCAAGCGGCGGGAGGCGGCCGAGACCTGCAATCAGGCTGAGCAACTCGTGTACCAGACAGAGAAGTTCATCCACGAGAACGAGGAGCGCGTTCCGGGTGACATCAGGGTCGAGGTCGAGGAGGCGGCCGCGGAGGTGAAGTCTCTGCTGGAACACAACGCTGATACGGCCGAGTTGCGCACCGGCGTCGAGAAACTCGCCACGGTCAGCCAGCGGATGGGCCAGGCGATGTATGCCCAGGCGGCGCAGCAGTCACCCACGGAGCAGGCGGAGCACACCGAGGAGCCCGACTCCGCGCGGCAGCACGATGAGGAGGAAGGTGTCGTCGACGCGGAGATCGTCGACGATGAACGGGACACGAAGGGCGGAGCCGCGTAGCCGCATCGCTGAGAGGGCGTAGTTCGGCTGCGGCGCCGCCGTGGCCGGTCGCGCAGTTCCCCGCGCCCCTTTGGGGCGCTGCTCAGGCGTCCGGCCTTGTAGGGCGCCGCCCGGCAGGAACGTGCTCATCGCACGCAGCCGTGCGGTTCAGGCCTTGCGGGCGACCCCGCCGTACAGAGGCACGATGCCCTCGGCCTGGGCCGCCACGTCCTCCGGGTCCGGCCGCCAGCCGTAGACCGAGATGACGCCGGGGCCGAGCAGCTCCAGACCGTCGAAGAACCGCGAGAACTCGGCCAGGGCGCGCGGATGGAACGGGGTGCCGCTGCGTCGGAAGTGGTCGGCCGCCTTCGCGATGGCCTCCGGGTTGAGGTCGGGGGTGACCTGCGACATCACCAGATAGCTGCCCGGGGCGAGGACGTCGACGTACCGCTTGATCAGGCCGTACACGTCGTCGCCGTCGGGCTCCGCGCCCAGATAGTGGGTGAGCGCGACCAGCGACAGCGCGACCGGCTGCGTGAAGTCCAGCGTCTCGCCGGCCAGCCGCAGGATCGTGTCCGGGTCGCGGACGTCGGCGTGCACGTACTCGGTGCCGCCCTCGGCCGAGCCGTGCAGCAGCGCCTCCGCGTGCCGCAGCACGATCGGGTCGTTGTCCGCGTACACGACCTTGGCGTCCGGGGCGACACTCTGGGCCACCTGGTGGAGGTTGGGCTCGGTGGGGATGCCGGTGCCGATGTCCAGGAACTGGCGTATCCCGGCCTCGGCGGTGGTCCGGGTCGCCCGGTGCATGAACCTTCGATTGGCGCGTGCGCCGCGCACCGCGGTGGCGTCAACGGCGAGAATCCGGCGGGCCAGCTCCTCGTCCACCGGGTAGTTGTCCTTGCCGCCGAGCCACCAGTCGTACACCCGCGCCGGATGCGGCCTGCTGGTGTCGATACGGGTGGGCGCGGCGTCGGATCCGGTCATGCGGTGTCGTCTCCTCGGGAGTTCTGAACCACGGGAGTTCAGGCCTGTGTGCCGGGACCGTGCTCAGAAGGTGCTCAGAAGGTCTCGCGGTAGTCCCGCAGGATCTTCTTGGTGCGCTGTGCGGACGCGGCGTGCGCCGTCATGTGGTCGAGGACCTCCAGATGCGCGGAGACCTCCGTACGGGAGTCCAGGTACAGGGCGCCGGTCAGGTACTCGGTGAACACCATGTCGGGGAGCTCCGGTTCGGTGAAACGGAACAGCGAGAAGGGGGCGTACGTCCCCGGGTGCGGGCCGTTCTCGAACTCGGCGACCTGGAGCGTGACCCGGTCGCGCTCGCCGAACTCCAGGAGTTTGTCGAGCTGTTCGCGCATGACCTCGCCGCGCATGCTCACCGGCCGGCGCAGCACGGTCTCGTCCATGATCACCCACAGGTGCGGCGGATTGTCCCGCTCCAGCAGCCCCTGCCGCGCCATCCGCAGCGACACATGCCGCTCGATGGTCTCCGGACCGGTCTGCCCGATCGTCCCGGCCTCCAGCACGGCGCGCGCGTAGTCCTCGGTCTGCAACAGGCCCGGCACGAAGTGCGGTTCGTACGAACGGATCAGCCCGGCGGCGCCCTCCAGGCTCACGTACAGGCTGAACCACTCGGGCAGCACATCGTGGAACCGCTGCCACCAGCCTGGCTGGTTCGCCTCCTCGGTGAGCGCGACGAACGCGTCCGCCTCCTCCTCGGGCACGCCGTACGTCGTCAACAGCACCTGGACGTACGGCACTTTCAGCGCGACCTCGGCCATCTCCATCCGCCGTACGGTCGCCGGTGCCACCCGCAGGACCTGCGCGGCCTCCTCACGCTTGATGCCGGCCGCCTCACGCAACTCCTGCAGCCTTCTGCCCAGCACCACTTGACCCACAGTGGGCGCGGGCCGTCGTTCACTCACGCCACGCCTCCCCATACGCGCCGAAGTCTGGGGGCAGTGTGCCATGTTCCGGCCACTGTCTCACCGGCTCGGAGGTGATCATTCGTCAGCCTCCCAGCGCGTGCAGGTACTTGGCCGTAGCCGGGTCGGCCGGGAGGAACGTCTCGATCGCCAGCTCCGACACCGTCACGTCCATGGGTGTGTTGAACGTGGAGACCGAGGAGACGAAGGACAGCACCCGGCCGTCGTGCTCGATCCGCATCGGCAGCGCGAAGTACGGGACGGACGGGGAGGGTTCGTCTCCGCGGTCGGCTTTCTCAGGCGCCGGATACGCCGCGACCTCGTCGTACAGCGCGCGCAACGGCTCGGAGCGGTGCAGGGCGATCTGCCGTTCCATCTGCGCGAGGAGATGCCCGCGCCACTCACCCAGATTGCGGATGCGCGGTGCCATGCCCTCGGGGTGGAGCGTCAACCGCATGGCGTTGAGCGGGGGTTGGAGGAGGGACTCCGGTACGCCGTCCAGGAGCATGGTGATGCCCCGGTTCGCCGCGACGACGGTGTAGACGGCGTCGACCACCAGCGCCGGAAACGGTTCGTAGCCCTGGATCAGCCGCTCCAGACCCTCGCGCAGCGCGCCCAACGCCGGGTCGTCCAGCGGGGTTTCCGGGTAGTGCGGGGCGTAACCGGCCGCCAGGAGAAGGGAGTTGCGCTCCCGCACGGGCACGTCCAGGTGCTCGGCGAGGCGCAGCACCATCTCCTCGCTCGGCCGGGACCGCCCCGTCTCGACGAAGCTGATGTGCCGGGCGGAGGAGTCGGCCCGCAACGCCAGCTCCAGCTGACTGACCCGCCGCCGCTCCCGCCAGGCACGCAGCAATGGGCCGACGCCCTTGCCGGCCGGGGCGGCGGCAGCGATGTCAGTGCCGGTCGGGACAATGGTCATACGCACGACCGTAGTCGAAGGAGCGCGCACGTGAACGAGTCGAGGATCCCGTCCGGGCAGGCCGCCGCGAACTCCCTGGGGGCGGCCACGGCGATGTACCGGGCCAGAGTCCGGGGCTGCCTCCTCGGCGGCGCGGTCGGCGACGCCCTCGGCTACCCGATCGAGTTCACCTCCCTCGACCGCATCCGAGAGAGCCACGGACAGCGCGGCGTGACCGGGTACGTGCCCGGCGCCCAGGGCGCGCTGGGCCTGATCAGCGACGACACGCAGATGACCCTGTTCACCGTCGAGGCGCTCATCGCGGCCCACGCGCGGGAACGGGAGAAGGGGATCGGCGGCGCCTGGTCCATGCTGCTGAGGCACGCCTACGAGCGGTGGCTGGAGACCCAGTCGAAGCCCGCACCGGGCGACAGCGCCACGGGCGGTCTGCTCGCCGAGCCCTGGCTGTACGCCCGCCGCGCCCCCGGCAACGCCTGCCTGTCCGGGGTCGCCCAGATGTACGCGCCCGACCCGTGGCTGGTCCTCGACGGCACGCCGGGCCCCGTCAACCCCGACTCCAAGGGCTGCGGCACGGTGATGCGGTCGGCCCCCTTCGGCCTGGTCAACACCGCCGACGCGGCCTTCGCCATGGCGGCTCGCGGCGCCCAGATCACCCATGGCCACCCCACCGGGTACTACGCGGCGGGCGCCCTCGCCGCGATCGTCGCGCACCTCGTCGCCGGGGGCTCCCTGGAGGGTTCGGTCCTGCGCGCGCTACGACTGCTGGAGCGCCACCCCGCCCACGAGGAGACGTCGGCCGCCCTGCGCGCAGCCCTCGACCTGGCCGCCGAGGGCTCGCCCACCGCCGAGAAGGTCGAGTCGCTCGGCGCGGGCTGGGTCGCGGAGCAGGCCCTGGCGATCGGCGTCTACAGCGCGCTGGTGGCGAGCGATGTGAAGGCCGCGCTGCTCCTCGCCGTCAACCACTCCGGCGACAGCGACTCCACCGGCTCCATCTGCGGCAACCTCCTCGGCGCCCGGTACGGCGACCACGGCCTGCCGCACAGCTGGGTGCAGCGGGTCGAGGGCCGTGCCACGATCGCGTCTCTCGCCGACGACCTCGCGGCGGAGTGCGTACCGGGCTGACCTCCGGGCACCCGTCTGACCAGGGACGCGACCACCCGCCTGGGCACGCCACCTGTGGCACGCTGAAGAGGAACCCGACCCGAAGCCCGACCCGAAACCCGATCCGATTCCCACCTGATTCCGACCCCGAGGAAGGAGCGAGGCCATGCCCGTCGCACCGCTGTCGCAGAAGGAGATCGAGGACCGCCTCGCGGAACTCCCGGGCTGGTCCGTCGACACGGACCGCCTCACCCGCGCCTACCGCCTTGCCTCCCACTTCGCGGCCACCGCGATGGTCGTCCACATCGCCCAGGTCCAGGAGGAACTCGACCACCACTCCGACCTGACCCTCGGCTACAACACCGTCTCCCTCACCGTGAACACCCACAGCGTCGGCGGCGCGATCACCGAGCTGGACTTCCAACTCGCCCGCAGGGTCGAGGACTTGGCCCCGGGACACGGCGCGAGCTGACCGGACGGGCCGGCAACGCGTGCGCGACCGCGGTAAGCCGTGTGCGCGATTACGGCAGGCAAGAGCAGGACGGCAACGCGTGCGCGACTACGACAAGGAAGGGCAGGACGGAAGCGCGTGCTCGACTACGACAAGGAAGCCGACGCCTACGACGCGACCCGCGGCGGCGAGCCCCGCGCCGCCGCGGCCGCCGAAGCCGTACTGGGCTTAGTTCCGCAGAACGCCCGAAGCCTGCTGGACGTGGCCTGCGGCACCGCCATCGTCACCCGCCGCCTGGCCGCCGCCCGCCCCGGCCTACGGGTGACGGGCCTCGACGCCGCACCCGCGATGGCCCGCACGGCGGCTTCCCGGCTTCCCGGCGCGATCCTCCTCGCGGACAGCCGCCAACTCCCCTTCCCGGATGGGGTGTTCGACGCGGTCACGACCGTATGGCTGCTGCACCTGGTGGAGGGCCCGGAGGACGCCAGGGCGATCATCGCGGAGTGCGCGCGGGTACTGCGACCCGGCGGCGTGTACATCACCACGGTCGACAAGGCCGCCGCCCACGACGTCGGCAGCGACATCGACGCCGTCCTCGCACCCCGTCCACGCCGCCCCGCCCAGGACCGCCCCGGTCACGTCCGGACCTACGCCGCCGAGTACGGCCTCCACCTCGCCGGCACCGCCCGCTTCCGTGGCCACGGCCAGGGCCGCAGCCCGCGCAGCACCACCGCCGACCTGCGACGCGGCTGGTTCACCATGCTGCCACACGGCGAACCGCTCACCGAACGGTTCGCCGCACAGCTGGAGTCGCTCCCGGACCAGGAACGGCCGCGCGCGGACCCGGAGTTCACCCTTCTGGCGTTCCGGAAGTCGGCGGAAACACACGGCAACTCGCCTGCGCACAGCGGCAACTGAGGGTACGGAACCCGTCCGTCCTCTCAGGAGGTACGTCACGTGAGCAACCCGCACCCCCATCCGCACGTTCCCGCACACCCGCCCCACCACCCCCGCAGACGAAGGGCAGTACTCTCCGCACTCACCACCGTCGCGGCCCTGGTAGCCGCCGGACTCACCGCACTCACCACCAGCACAACCGCCGAGGCCGCCACCGCCCGCCAGGTCGAGGCCCTCGACCGGGGTGTCGTCAGCGTCCACACGGACAGCGGCAACCTGGTCAGCTGGCGCTGGCTCGGCACCGACCCCGACGACGTCTCCTTCAACGTCTACCGCGCCGGTACGAAGGTCAACTCGGCCCCGATCACCGGCTCCACGAACTACTTCCACGCCGGCGCGCCCGCCCAGGCCGACTACACGGTCCGCGCGATCGTCGGTGGCGCGGAACAGGCCGACTCGGTCCACGCGATCCAGTTCCGCACCGGCTACAAGGACGTCCCGATCACCCCGCCCGCCGGCGGCACGACCCCCGACGGCGTCGCGTACACCTACGAGGCGAACGACGCCTCCGTGGGCGACCTCGACGGCGACGGCCGGCTCGACTTCGTCCTCAAGTGGCAGCCCACGAACGCCAAGGACAACTCCCAGTCCGGCTACACCGGTAACACGATCCTCGACGGGATCACCCTCGACGGCACCCGCCTGTGGCGCATCGACATGGGCCGCAACATCCGCTCGGGCGCGCACTACACGCAGTTCCAGGTGTACGACTACGACGGCGACGGCAAGTCCGAGGTCGCCATGAAGACCGCCGACGCCACCGTCGACGGAGCAGGCACGGTCATCGGCAACTCGGCTGCGGACTACCGCAATTCGAGCGGTTACGTGTTGTCGGGACCGGAGTACCTGACCATGTTCAACGGTCAGACCGGCAAGGCGATGGGCACCGTCGACTACGTCCCGGCGCGCGGCACGGTCTCCTCCTGGGGCGACTCGTACGGCAACCGAGTCGACCGATTCCTCGCCGGTACTGCCTACTTGGACGGCAGCCGCCCCTCCCTGATCATGGCGCGCGGCTACTACACGCGCACGGTGATCGCCGCCTGGGACTGGCGGAACGGCGCCTTCACCCGCCGCTGGACCTTCGACACCAACTCCTCGACCAACACAGGCAAGGGCTACGACGCCCAGGGCAACCACCAGTTGGCGATCGCGGACGTCGACGGCGACGGCAAGGACGAGATCGTCTACGGCTCGATGGCCGTCGACGACAACGGCTCCGGCCTGTGGACCACCAAGAACGGCCACGGCGACGCCATGCACGTAGGCGATCTCGACCCGTCCCGCCCGGGGCTGGAGGAGTTCAAGGTCGACGAGGACGCGTCGAAACCGTCCTCGTGGATGGCGGACGCGAAGACGGGCGCGGTCATCTGGTCCACGCCGGCCAACGGCGACAACGGCCGCGGTGTCTCCGGGGACGTCTGGGCGGGCAGCGCCGGCGCGGAGTCATGGTCGGCGTCGGAGAGCGGCGTCCGCGATCCCAAGGGCACGGTGGTGGCGAGCCGCAAGCCGTCCAGCACCAACTTCCTGTCCTGGTGGGACGGCGACCCGGTACGCGAACTCCTCGACGCCACCCACATCGACAAGTACGGCACGACCGCCGACACCCGCCTCCTGACCGCCTCCGACGTCCACTCCGACAACAGCACCAAGGCGACCCCGTCCCTGGCCGGGGACATCCTCGGCGACTGGCGGGAGGAGGCCGTCTGGCCCACCACGGACAACACGGCGCTACGGATCTACTCGACCCCGTACGAGACGACCACCAGGATCACGACCCTGCTCCACGACACCCAGTACCGCACGGCCCTGGCCTGGCAAAATACCGCATACAACCAACCGCCCCACCCGAGCTTCTACATCGGCGACGGCATGGCGACCCCACCCCGGTCGGCGGTGTACACACCGTGAGACAGGCGGCTGCGCGCCGGGTTCGCGCAGCCGCCCTCTACGCACACGGCACCCCCCCGCAATTTTAGCCCACCATTCTGTCTGTTAATCAA
>NZ_JBHXME010000164.1:0-24461 GCF_042721125.1 Streptomyces sp. NPDC058469 | reverse complement strand
AGGCCGTCACCCTGGGCGCCAAGTTCGTCTCCAACTCCTACGGCGGCTCCGAGTCACCAGGGCTTCTGGCTCGCGAAGAACCGCTCGAAGAAGTCCACCTTGGCCGCGTCCGCGAGGGCGAGCGAGCCGAACCGGTCGCCGAGTTCCATCGTGGTCGCGAAGCGGCGGCTGGCCGCGGGCCAGCGGGTGAGGCCGTGACCGTTGGGGTCGCCGTGGGTCACGAAGTTCACCACGTAGTCGGACAGGGTGTCGGCCACCGTGCGGTCCGCGTCGGTCCAGGGCAGGTTCGTGGCGTAGAGGTTGTCGAAAACGTAGTTGATCTCCGAACCGTGGTAGGCGCCGCGGAAGTTGGCGCCGGTCGCCGTCGGCGGGACGTGCTCCCAGTAGTACGTGAAGACCGGGCTCTTCGCCGTCTTCGCCCACTCCGCCGCCCACAGGTCGGCGGAGACGCGCGAGCCCTCGCGGGCGGAGGCGTTGCGGGCCTGGCCCGCCTCCGTGTCGGTGGTGGCGGGGTAGAGCTTCAGGAACTCGTCGGCGAGAGTGCCGTACTCCTTCTCGGCGGTGCTCTCGTAGTCCGCGAGCTTCACGGTCGGGCTCGGGGAGGCGCCGTTCTCGTCCTTGTTGCCGCCGGCCAGCACGGGTACGTCGTTCAAGTGGCCGCCGGCCAGGGCCTGTTCGTACGTCCACGGCTTGACCCAGCCGTCGAGGACCGGGCGGAACTCCGGCGGGTTGCCGTTCACCGGTCCGCTGACCGTGGTGTCGTTCGCGTTCTGACCCGCCATCAACTTGGTGCCGTCCAGGGCGCGGAGCGCGGTCAGCGAGGTGGCGCCGAGCGTTTCGGCGTACGCGGTGCCCTGGCCCTCGGCCGTTTCCAGCGTGCGATACGACGCTGCCAGCCCGGCGATCTCGGGGTCACCGGTGGCGCGGGCGCCGGCGCTCTCCGAGATCGCGCCCTGGAACAGGCCCTTGGCGAGCGGGGAGTAGATGAGGTGCATGACCGAGGCGCCGCCCGCCGACTGGCCGGCGATCGTCACGCCGTTCGGGTCGCCGCCGAACGCGGAGATGTTGCGCCGTACCCAGCGCAGGGCCGAAATCTGGTCAAGGAGACCGTAGTTGCCGGATGCCTCGTGGCCGGACTCCGCGCTGAGTTCGGGGGTGGAGAGGAAACCGAACACGCCGGTGCGGTAGTTGAGGGTCACCACGACCAGGCCCTTGGCGGCGAGGCCCGCGCCGTCGAAGCCGGGGTCGGAGGCGTAGCCGCCGGTGAACCGGCCGCCGTAGATCCAGACCAGGACCGGGCGCTTCTCGCGTGAACTCGTGGCTCCGGTCCAGACGTTGAGGTTGAGGCAGTCCTCGCTCATCGTGACCGAGGCCGAACCCATCATCTGCTGCGGGCAGATGTCCCCGAAGGTGTCCGCGACGCGCACGCCCGTCCAGGACGTCGCCCGCTGCGGCGGGCGCCAGCGGTTGTCGCCCGCCGTGGTCGCCGCGTACGGCAGCCCCTTGAACACGGTGACGCCGGAGACCAGGGAAGCCACGCCGGACACCTGGCCGGTATCGATCCGGAGCGGCCCGGTGAGCGGGGTGCCGGAGGTCCTGCGGTCCGCCGCGTCGGCGCCGGTCCCGGTACCGACGAGTGCGGCCGTCGCGGCGACGGTCAGCGACCCGTTGAGGAAGGTCCGACGGTTCATGGCGTTCGAAAGCATGGGGGGCTCCCTGGCCTAGGTATCTGCGAACGTAAATTCCGCCGACCGGGAACGCCAACAATATTGTCAACTTCAGAGCGGATCCACAGCATGCTCCCGTAGCGGCCCCACGGACAGCCCGCGCATCGCGCAGGTGTCGAGGATCCTCGGTACGGCGCCGAGGGTGGCGCGCCAGGAGCCCGGTGCCGAGGTGCAGTCGGAGTCGTGCAGCAGGACGGTGCCGCCACCGCGCAGGTCCTCGGTGACCGTCCGGTGGACCGACTCCGGTGTGGCGCGCGCCCTCCAGTCCTCGCCCCAGGCCGTCCACAGCACCGGCGTGAGGTCCAGGCGGCGGGCGGCGAGGTGGACGGCGGTCGACATCACGCCGTAGGGCGGGCGGAAGAGCCGTGGTGTGCGCCCGGTGAGGTCGCCGACCGTGTCGCGGGCGCGGGCCAGGTCGTCGTGGGTGGCGCGGGGGCCGCGCAGCAGCAGCGGGCGGTGGAGCCAGCCGTGGACGGCGATCTCGTGGCCGGCGGCGGCGATCTCGCGGACCAGACCGGGGGCGCGTACCGCCTGGCTGCCGAGGAGGAAGAACGTGGCGTGCACCCGGCGTTCGTCGAGCAGGCGCAGGAACAGCGGGGTGGACAGCGGGTCCGGACCGTCGTCGAAGGTCAGCGCCACGTGGTCCGCCCGGCCACGGCCGGAGAGGCGGGGCATGACGCGGTTGCGGAGCGGGCCGTAGGTGGAGAGGACGGGGGCGGCGTACGCGGCGGCGAGGACCGGGAGTGCGGGGAGCGCGACGCGGGCGGTCGCGCGGAGGAGGCGGACGGCGGTCATGAGGGACGGCCCTTCGTGCGACCCCCGACGGACGCGGGAGCGAGGATACGCGGTGCTGCGCAGGCGGCCGTAAGAAGAAGGCGTACGACGGTCACGCGTGGCGCCCCTTCACGCAGCACGTGACGAACGCGGTGCGCGTGCCGGCGAGGATGTACGGCGCGGCACAGGCGGTCGTAGGGAGAGGGCCTACGGCGGTCATGCGTGGCGCTCCTTCGCGTAACCCCCGTGGGACACGTGATCCGCGTGGTGTGCGTGGTCCAGGTCGTCGAGGTCGAGGCCGTGTCCTATGGCGTGCATCAGGCTCGGGCCGCCGTCGGTCGTGGCGACCGCCGTGCCGACCGCGCCCGCCCAGACCGCGCAGGCGAGGGCGGTGGTGGTCGCGAGCCGCAGGGCGGCCGGACGGGCGACCCGCCGAGCGGTGGGCGGCAAGGTGGGTGAGGTGGCGGGGGCGACACCTGCCCGGGAGATTCGGGCGGTCTCAGCGGCCGGGCCCCGGTCCGAGCCCGGGGGCTCGCCCACGAACAGGGCCAGACCCGCCTCCCGCTGCAACAGCCCTCGCGGACCGTCGATCAACTCGGCCAGTACGTGCTTGAGTTGGGCCGGATCGCGGATCCACGCGGCGACGCCCGCCTTGTCCAGGGCGGCCGCGTTGGTCAGTCCGTGGCCGGGTATGCAGCCATAGCTGGCGACGGGCAGGCCCGCGGCGAAGGCCTCCAGGGAGGTCAGGCCGCCGGCGTTCTGGACCAGGGCGTCGGCGGCGTGCATCAGGCTGGGCATGTCGTCGACCCAGCCATAGACGTGCTCGATGCCGTCCGCGCGGAGCTGGTCGGCCAGTTCCTCGTTGCGGCCGCAGACCACGACCGGTACGGCAGCGCCGCAGTCGCGCAGCTCCCGCGCGACCTGACGGACCGGGCCCACGCCCCAGGAACCCGCGACCAGCAGGGCCAGCGGGGCGTTCGCGGGCAGGCCGAAGCGGGCGCGGGCCGCGCCGCGCGCCGTGGCGTCCACGGGGTGGAAGCGCGGGTCGGCGACCGGGCCGCACACGCGGACGTCGTGTGCACCGGCGGCGCGGGCCTGGGCGGCGGGCACGGCGTGCAGCGCGAGGTGGACGTCGACGCCGTCGGCCACCCACAGCGGGTGGACCGAGAAGTCGGTGAGGTAGGTGAGGACGGGGACGGTCAGCCGGCCGTCGAGCCGGAGGGAGCCCAGGACCCGGCTCGCGCCCGGGTAGGTCGACACGACGGCGCCGGCGTCGGCGGGCAGGGCGCGCAACAGCCGTTCCTCGGCGGAGCGCAGCAGCGCCCTCGCGACGGGACCCCCGCCTCCGGCGCGCTCGGTGCTGCTGTAGATCCGCTGGTAGGCCCACGGCGCCCGGACGAGCATCCGGTGATAGCCGTCCCGCACCAGCCGGCCGAGCCGGGCGGGCAGCACGTCCAGCAGGTCGAACCGGTCGACCGTGAGACCGGCCGCCACGAGCCGCCGCTCCAACTCGGCTGCGGCGCCGTCGTGACCGGCTCCGACGCTCGCCGAGACGATCACGACACGCTCGGCCGATGTCGGTCGGCGGGGCGGGGTCGTCTGCCGGGGGCGCAGCGTGGCGGCCGCGAGGGCACGCAGATGCACCGTACTTCCGAGGTGGGGCATGGGCTTTTTCCTCCGCAGGTGGAGTGGAGCGGCGAAACTCTACAACATGTAGTAGGTAAGCTCGTACAACACGTAGTAGATCGCGTCCGCAAAGCCCTCGGCCGCCCCCTTGACCGCCTCCTTGGTCGATCTCTTCTACCACCCGGCCGATCACTTCGAGCCCGTGGGGCACTTCCTACAGGCGGTAGTAGGCCGGCGGGTAGGCTTTGACGTCGAGCGGTGAAAGGCGGTGGCGTGAACAGTGCACGACCGGAAGAACGACCAGCCCGGCGCGACGTCCGGCAGGCGGGCGCGCGGTGAGCTGGAGAACGGGGTTCTCGCCACCCTCTACGGAGCCGACGAACCGCAGACCGCGCGCCAGGTCAGGGATCGGCTGCCCGGAGACCTCGCGTACACGACCGTGCTGACGATCCTGTCGCGCCTGCACGACAAGGGGATGCTCGTCCGGCACCGCGCGGGCCGCGGGTACGCGTACACGCCGGCCCGGGACGAGGCGACCCACACCGCGGAGCGGATGCGCTCGCTGCTGGAGCACGGCACCGACCGCGAGGCCGTACTCACCCGCTTCGTCTCCGAACTCTCCGTGCAGGACGAGCAGTTGCTGCAACGACTGCTCTCCGGGCACTACGGGCCGCACCCCACCGGCCGCGCCGACGAAGGACCGTGAGCCGGTGCTGATCAGCGTGTACGTCCCCCTCCTGATCACCATGGTCGTCGCGGTGTTCGCACCCCGCGCCGCGCCCCGACTGGCGCCGCGCCCGGCCGCCTGGTCGCTGGCCTCCGCCGCGCTGGTGGCGTCGCTCGGCTGGCTGGGTTCACTGGCGCTGCTGGCGTTCGCCGGGCTGGTACAGATCCCCGAGGTCGCCGAGGAGGGCCAGTGGTCGCTCGCGGCCGTACGTGCCTCCGACCCGGTCTACCTCACGGTCGCCGGGGCCGCCGCACTCGCCCTCCTCGCGTCCGTCACGGGTCTGATCGTCGCCGGAACACGTCAGCTACGGCATCTGCGCTGGGCCCGCCGCGAGTGCCGACTGCTGCCCGGTGACACGGAGTTGGCCGTCCTGGACATCGAGTCGCCGGAGGCGTTCGCGCTGCCGGGGGCGCCCGGGCGGATCGTGGTGTCACGCGGGATGCTGCGCTGCCTCGGCGACCGCGAACGCGAGGCACTTCTCGCCCACGAGCGGGCGCACCTGCGCGGCCGCCATCATCTCTTCCAGACCCTCTGGCGGCTCTCCGCCGCCGTGAATCCGCTGCTACGACCGCTGTCCAAGGCGGGCGGCTTCGTCCTGGAGCGCTGGGCCGATGAGGAGGCCGCGGTGCGCGTCGGCGATCGTACGGTCGTCGCGCATGCCGTGGGCCGGGCCGCGCTCGCCACCTCGGCGAACCGTTCTCGCCCGGCGTTGGCCGCGACCGGCGGGGCGGTGCCGCAGCGGGTGCGGGCGCTGCTCGCCCCTCCTCCCCCGCGCCGGGCCCTGCCGTTCGTCGCGGGCGTCGCGCTGCTCGTCGTGTGCTGCGCGAGCCTGGCCGACGCCGCGACCGACAGCAAGCAGATGATCGAGACCGCGCAGCACGCGGCGTGCGTGGCGACTCAGACGGCGGCCACGTCTGCGCCGCCGCACGGGCCGTGCTGCGAGCACGGAGAACTGGACGGGCTTGCCCAAGACCGCTGACCAGCAGGTCGACACCGGGGCAGCGCCGCATCGCCTGCCTACCCACGCGCCGCGGCAGAGACAGGGAGAGGGACAGGGATCGGCGGGCTGGCCCCACAACCCCTGGCCGCCGGGCGATTACCCACTCTTCGCAGGCACCCCCATCCCCCGAGACCCGCCCCTCCGGACTGCGCCGGGAACGCGGCCCCCCAGACAGGCCCCGACGTCGCTCACCCACCCCCGTGCGTACGCGGCAGCCCGCGCTGGACGGCCACCTCGACGCCACCCGCCCCCACGCCCCGGCCCGCCACCCCTGAACAGCGCCGATCACAGAATCCACCCGAAATACGCCCGTGTTATCGTCGCCCTACCCATCGCCAGGAATCCTGTTGATCGACTCCCGGTGATCGGACTGGAACCCCCCTTCGCGCTCACTCCATGAATGGAGCGGCATGTCTGTTCTGGCCCGGCCGGCGGTGGCCGCCTTCGCCGCCAAGTCTCTGCAGCGTCTTGCCGTGATGGCCGATCGGCGCCCGAGCGGGCGTGGTTCCGCCGCCTCCTCGCATCAGCGGTTTCCTGAATTTCCGCGCCGGACACGGGAGTTGACGATCCCGACCAGCATCGCCCCGGCACGCGCCACGGTGTATCTGCCCGCCGGTGAGGGGCCGCCTCCGCCGGTGCACGTGAACTTCCACGGCGGCGGTTACGTCGTACCGCTGACCGAACTGGACGACCCCCTGTGCCGTTTCCTCGCGGCGGAGGCCGGCGTCGTAGTGGTCAACGTTGACTACGTCGTCGCGCCGCAGCACCCGTTCCCCGCGCCGCCCCGGCAGGCCTTCGAGGTGGTCCGGTGGATCGCGGAGCACGGTGCCGAGGAGGGCTGGGACGGCGACCGGCTCACCGTGGGCGGGCAGAGTGCCGGCGGCGGACTCGCGGCGGCGGCGGCCCGGCAGGCGCTGGAGGAGGGCGGTCCCTCGATCGCGCTCCAGGTGCTGCACTATCCGCCGCTGGACCTGGCGACCAGCGCGAAGGACAAGCACTCCGCCATCGCCAAGCCCGTGTTGCGGCCCTGGATGGCCGAGGTCTTCGACACGTCGTACGTCCCGGATCCGAAGGTGCGTGCCGACCGGCTGGTGTCGCCCGCCCATCCGTCGGACACCGCGGACCTGAAGGGCATCGCCCCGGCCCTGGTCATCACGGCGGAGTACGACCTGCTCAAGGCGGAGGGCATCGCCTACGCCGACCGGCTACGGACGGCGGGCGCCCTGGCCGGACACATCGATGTCGCCGGAGCCGACCACGGCTACGACGGCAAGGACGACGAACGGGCCCTGCACACCTATGCCCTGATCGCCCGTCAGGTACGGGAAGCAGTGAGTACCGCCTGAACTCCCCTCCCGGACAACGCACTTCGCCGACCATCCCCCTCGGACGGTCGGCGAAGTGCCGCTGGGTCACGCCGACGGCACCGGCTCCGGCGGCGTGAGGCCGAACTTCCCTGCCGCTTCGGTCAGTTCGCGCCAGACCTTGGGCGCGACGGGGATGCCCTTCGCACCGCGCCCCTCGGCGACCGCCGCGCTGCGCTCGCCGGGGTAGAAGACTCCCTCCGCGTCGTCCGCCGGCGGCAGCTGCTTGAGGGTGGCCAGCGTTTCGTCGACCGCCGCGGTGAAGGCGGCCGGGTCACCGAAGGCCGCCGGATCCAGGGCGATGAGCAGGGCGTTCTGGCGGTGCTTGCGGCCTTGGGGGTCGTCCGAGTGGAACGCGGCGAAGATCGGCGCACCGACCAGCACGCTGGTGAGCAACTCGAAGGCCAGGGACATCCCGGAGCCCTTGGCACCGCCCAACGGCAGGGGCATGACGGCCTGTTCGGGGTCGGTGGTCGGGGTGCCGTCCGCGGTGGCCGCCGCACCCTCGGGCAGCGGGGTGCCGCTCGCCTTCGCCTGGCGGATCTTGCCCAGGGCGATGGTCGCGGTGGCCATGTCGAGCAGCAGCGGAGCGTGGGACTCGGCCGGTACGGCGATGGCGAGCGGGCTGGTCGCCACGGCCGCGCCCTTGACGCCGGTGTAGGCCATGTTGGGCATCCCGGCGACATAGCCGATGCCGACGAGACCCTGCTCGGCGATCTTCGACACGTAGTAGCCGATGGCACCGGTGTGCACGGTGCGGCGGACCCCGACGGCGGCGACTCCGCTGATCCTGGCCCGGGTGACCGCCTCGTCGGCGGCGGCACTGAGGGCCACCGGGCCGGGTGCGCGGTCGGCGTCCAGGACGGCGGCGGCCGGGGCGGTGGACTCGATCGTGATGTCGGCGTCGACGTTGGCCACGCCCTTGGCCAGCAGCTCCAGGTAGGCGGGGACGCGGGCGATGCCGTGCGAGTCGACGCCGCGCAACGCGGCCCACACGAACACGTCGGCGGTGGTGCGCGCCTGCTCGGCGTTGAGGCCGCCCTTCTCAAGGAGGGCGGCGGAGAAGTCGCGCAGGTCGTCGGCGGCGACAAGGACCTTGCCCGGCTTGGGCGTTGCGGTGTCGGACATGGTGGCGGGTGCCTTCCTGGTTCAGCGGGTGACGAGGACGTCGACGACGGCGGTGGTGCCCTCCGCCACGGCCTTGAGCGCACGCTCCAGCGCGGGGGCGAGGGCCGGACCCGGCCGAAGGCCACCGGGGTGCCGTCCACGGCGAGTTGGCCGGTGTCGGGGCGACGGCGGCCGGAGAGCAGGTCGAAGAGGCGTGACTGCGCGTCCCCGGCCGGTCCGAGCACGGCGACGATCTCGCCCTTGCGCACCTCGACGGTGAAGTCCCGCACGGCCCGTCCGTCGGTGAGGCCGCTCACCGTGAGCCCGATCTCGTCCTTGGGGGCGGGCCGCCCGGTCCGCTGCGACACGACGTCCCGGCCGACCATGCTGCGGACCAGACCGGCGGCGTCGAACTCGGCGGCCGGCGCGCTGCGTACGACCGCTCCGTCCCGCAGCACCGTGATGCGGTCGGCGACGGCCAGCACCTCGTCGATGTAGTGCGAGATGTAGACGACGGCCACGCCCTCTTCGCGCAGGGTGCGCACCAACGCCCTTATCTGGTGCGCCGCTTCGGCGCTCAGGCAGGCGGTGGGCTCGTCGAGGACGAGGATGCGGCCGCCGCGGCGGACCTCGCGGGCCACCTCGACCATGGTCTGCTCGGCGACGGTGAGCGAACCCGCGGTCCGTGTCACGTCGATGTCGATGCCGAGGCCCTCCAGCGCCTTCCTGGCCTCGGAGTCGACCGCCTTCCAGCGCACGGCACCGGCGCGGGTCGGCAGGTCGCCCAGCATCACGTTCTCGGCGACGGTGAGCCCCATTACCAGTTCTCGGCGCTGGGGCACCGACGCGATGCCGAGCCGGCGGGCCTTGCGGACCGTGATGCCGTGCTGCGCCTGGCCGTTGACCTCGACCGTCCCGGCGTCGGCCTGGTGGACGCCCGAAAGGACCTGCACCAGCGTCGACTTGCCGGCCCCGTTCATGCCCATCAGCGCGTGCACCTCGCCCGGGTACAGGTCGAGGTCCACGCCCTTCAGCGCGGCCGCGCCACCGAAGCTCTTGGTGACCCCCCGGACGCGAAGTACCGCGTCTCCCCCGGGGTTGTCACGGGCGTGGCTCGGCGCCGTCGGAGCCGTCCGGGGCGACCCGGCCGTAGCCGCGAATGTCCGGGAACGGGGGTTCCTTGTCGGCCTGGAGGTCCACCTGGAAGGTGTTCAGGCACATGCCGAGCATGGTGAAGTTGCCGAGCGCGCCGATGGTGTCGACCAGGCCCTTGGAGCCGAAGTGCTCCAGTGCGGCGGCGAAGGTCTCGTCGGTGACGAAGTGCTCGTCGAGGATCTCGCGGCAGAACCGGTAGAAGGCCTGGTCCGCCTCGTTGTCGAAGACGGCCTCGGCCTTCTCGGCGATCGCCTTGACGGCGGCCTCCGGGATGCCTGCCTCGATGGCCTGGTGCACATGGGCGTTCCAGGAGTACTGCGCGTCCCAGTTGCGGGCGGCCATCAGCAGCGTGAGTTCGCTCAGGTGCCTGGGGAGGCTGGAGTCGAAGCGGGCGAACGCGCCGAGGGATTCGGCCCGTTCGCACATCTCCGGGCTGTGCAGCCAGACCCGGAAAGGCCCGCGGACGGCGCCGCGCCGGCCGGCGATACGGGCGGCCAGTTCCTGCTGGCGCGGGTCCATTTCCTCTTCGGTGAGAACGGGGAGCCTCATGGGGCCGATACCTGCCTTTTCTTTCCGGCGCGTTACGTGCACGGTTCGTGAATCCGTGCGATGCGTGCCGACGGTACAGGCGGGTTCGGGAAGCTCACCCCTCTGGAAAAGCGAGGTAAAGCTGCACGCCAGAGGGCAGCCATTCACGCGCGCGAGGCCTAACGTCGTTCGACGCAGAAGCATGTAAGTGGAAAGGAACTCCGGATGACCACGATCATCAAGGTCGCGTCCGTGCCCGTGCTCGACCGGGGCGGTGCCGTCGCGTCGACACCCCTCGTCACGACGCCGTCGGCAGGCGGGGAGAACCTGATCACCAGTGGGATGAGCGTGTATCCGGTCGGCTCCGGGGCGCCGTTGCACTCGCACAACTGCGACGAGCACGTGACGATCCTGGAGGGCCGGGCCGAGGTGGTGGTCGACGGCGAGGTGACGAAGCTGGAGCAGTACGACACCACGTACGTCCCCTCGCCGATACCCCACCTGTTCCGGAACATCGGCGACACCCCGCTGCGCATCCTGTGGGTGTACTCGTCGGGGTACGTCACGCGGACGTTCACCGAGACCGGCAGGACGGTGGAACACCTGTCCGCGGAGGACCAGATGGGCAAGGACTGACCCTCGGAACACCGGCGCCCGCACCCCTCGGTGCGGGCGCTTTCCCATGTCTCGGGCGCTCTCCCATGGCACGGCAGACCGACGCCGGCCCCCGCATCCCCTGCGGTGGCCGGCGTCCGGTCCTGCCCCTGTCACCCGGGCCGGGTGGTGCGGTCAGTGGCTGGCGACCAGCTCCTGCTCCGTGCTGGTCCGCGCGGCCTGCTTCGAGCTGCGGAAGGCCGCGATGCCGATGAAGACCATGGACGACAGACCGGCGACGGCGAAGGACGTGAAGCCCCAGTCGCCGTTGCCCGAGGCGAGCAGCTGGCCGCCGAGCCACGGGCCGAAGACGGCGCCGAAGCGGCCCATGCCGGAGGTCCAGCCGACCGCGGTGGCACGGTTGTCCGGGGTGGAGCGGATCGAGACCGTCGCGTAGATCATCGTCTGGGCGCTGTTGAGGAAGACGCCGGTGAGGAAGACGACCAGCATCGTCACCGCCTGCCCCATGTGGACACCGAGCAGGAAGACACCGACGGCGGTGAGCGCGAACCAGATCGCCGAGATGCGCGGGGCGCCGAAGCGGTCGGCGGCGCGACCGGCGACGAGCATGCCCACGATGCCGCCGAGGTTGAACACGACGACGAACGTCAGGGCGTTGGCCAGTTCGTAGCCCTCGGCACGCATCAGGGTGGGCAGCCAGGTGGCGACGCCGTAGACGAGGAGCAGGCCGCCGAAGGAGGCGCACCAGTACAGCAGGGTCTGGAGCCACTCGCCGCCGCGGAAGAGGGCGAGGAGGGCGTCCCAGCGGTCGGCCGCCGTCTTCTTGCCTGCCGCGGCGGGCAGTTCGACCTCGAAGCGCTCGGCGAGGGCGTGGGCCTCGTCGGTGCGGCCCTTGGCGACGAGGAAGCTCAGCGACTCGGGCAGGAACTTCAGCAGCACCGGGACGAAGACCAGCGGGAGGACGCAGACCCAGAAGGCGGCGCGCCAGCCGACCGGGTCCACCAGCCACTTGGCCACGTAGGCGGAGAGGATGCCGCCGGCGTGGTGGGCGGTCATCAGCATGCCGATGGTGATGGCGGTACGGCCGCGCGGGGCGTAGTCGGAGACCATGCTGATCGCGGTGGGCAGCAGCCCGCCGAGGCCGACGCCGGCGAGGGTGCGGCCGAGGCCGAAGACCTCGACGCTGCCCGAGAGCGCGCAGATGCCGGAGGCGAGCGAGAAGAGCGTCACGCAGCCGATCATCAGCTGCTTGCGGCCGATCCGGTCCGCGACCGTGCCCGCGGTGAGGGCGCCCACCAGCATGCCGAAGGTGGCGTAGCTGCCGAGGTCGCCGGCCTGGTCCGGGGTGAGACCGAAGGTCTTCGTCTCCAGCAGGTGCGGCAGCACCGAGCCGTAGATGAACATGTCGAGGCCGTCGAAGAGCACGGCCAGCCAGCACAGACCGATGACCAGCAGGGCCAGTCTGCTGCCACGGGCGGACAGGGTCGGGGAGGAGGACATCGTTGTTTCCTCTCGTCCAGGGAGCGGCCCCTGGAGGGGATCAGTGATGGGGTGCGCTAGACGCTAAGAGCCCACTTCTGGAGTGTCAACGCTTTTGTTAACAATCTCAGCAACAATCCAGGCACATAGGGGGTGTACAGCACACGTAAGTGCGCCGTACACCCCCTGAGCAGCCTGTCCCAGTCCGTTTCAGGCGACAGGCGGAGTGCCGTGGGTGTGAAAGGACTCGATGGTCTTCAGGCCCCAGGCCTGCCCCTTCTTCCGCTCCTCCTCGGTCCAGGTGATCAGCGGCCAGTCGGGCGCCAGGACGAGTCGGGTGAGCGGGTTGCACAGCTCGATGCGGTTGCCGCCGGGCTCGTAGACGTAGAGGAAGAACGTCTGCTGGATGGCGTGTTTGTGCGGGCCCGTCTCGATGAACACACCGGTGTCGATGGCGAGATCGGCCGCGCGCAGGATGTCCTCGCGGGTGTCGGTCGCGAAGGCGATGTGGTGCAGCCGGCCGGTCGAACCGGTCCAGTCCTCGGTGTAGACGACGTCGTACGACTTGTTCGTGTACGTCAGCCAACGCGCCGCGATCCGGCCGCTGCCCAGCCGGATCTGTTCCGTCGGCCGGGCGCCCAGCACCTGTTGCTGAAACTCGGCGCTGGCAAGCACGTCGGCCGCGAGGAAGTTGATGTGGTCCAGACGCCGTACGCCCACACCTCGGTTGGGCTTGGCCTGCGGCTGGTTCTTCAGCGCCGGCTTCAGCTCGTCGGGGGCCTGGTAGTACTCGCTCTCCCAGTACAGGGCGTGCTCGTGGCCGTCCGGGTCGGTGGTGACGTACAGCTTGCCGAGGCCGGGTTCGTCCTCGACCCACCTGCCGGTGCCGCCCGCCTCCTCGACCGCCTCGATACGGCGCTGGAGTGCCTCCTCGCTGGAGGTGCGCAGGGCGAGCCGGCCGAGGCCGGGCTGCTCGCGGGCGGTGAGGACCAGGCTGTGGTGCTCGTAGTCGTCGAAGGTCCGCAGGTAGACGGTGTCGCCGTCCTGCCCGTTGACGGTCAGCCCGAGGTAGTCGGTGAAGAAGGCGACACTGGCGTCCAGGTCCGGGGTGAAGAGCTGGGCGTGGCCGATATGCGCGATGTCACCGAGCGGCGGAGCCATCGTTGCCTCCAAGGGGTCGTGCGGGTACGGGAGTTGGGGCGGCGGGCCGGGGAAAGACCGTGCCGTCGAAGATCTTTCGTGCGGTGCGCACGACCGCCGTTCTGCGGACCACGGGAGCGGATCCTGCGGATCCGGCGTCCACGCTAGTTTCGATGTCTAGGAATCCGCCGGGATGCTCGATGCGAATTCGGTCACTTTGTACGGCCATGTCGGCGATGCCCTCCCCCACTCCGCCGGGGACGAGGAGCCCCGCCGCCACGCTCGCGGCGCCCAGGACACCGATGGAGGTGTGGCAGCGCACCGGGATGAAGGTGCGGGTCGTCACCGCGCCGCCGTTCGTGGGCGGTGCCAGCAGGCTGAGCTTGGGGATCGTGGTGTGTTCGACGTCACCGAGGCCCATCAGCTTTCCGGCCGCCAGCCGGATCTCCCGGAGGCGGTCGGCGAGAACGGCGTTCTCCTCCAGGTGTACGGGCGTCTCGTACCCCGTGACATCCAGTGCGGCGGCCGGGATCAGCACGACCGGCATGCCGTTGTCGACGCACGTCACCTCGGTGCCGGCGATCACGTCCCGGACACGGCCCGTGGGCAGCAACGGGCTGCCGCCCTGCGGGAATTCGATCACCACGGGCGCCGCGGCGCCCGGCACGCCGGATATCTCCGCGGTGCCGGTGTAGTCGACGCGCCCGCCCGGGGTGGGGAAGCCGGCGATCGCGAGTTCCCCGGTGTTGAGCATGCGGATGCGGACGGACGTCTCGCCGTCACCGGGGGCCACGAGACCCCGCTCCACGGCGAACGGGCCTATTCCGGCGAGGATGTTGCCGCAGTTCTGCCGGTCGGTGACCTCGGGGCGGTCGACGGCGACCTGGAGGAACAGGTAGTCGACGTCGGCCTCCGGGTCTTTCGAGGCGGAGACCACGGCCACCTTGCTGGTCAGCGGGTGGGCGCCCCCCAGGCCGTCGATCTGGCGCGGGTCGGGGCTGCCCATGACGCGCAGCAGCAGGTCGTCGCGTTCGGCGGTGTCCGTGGGGAGGTCCTCGGCCAGGAAGTAGGCGCCCTTGGAGGTGCCGCCGCGCATCAGCATGCAGCGCACCTCCGCGGGCCCGGTCACGACCCGGCTCCGGTGTACTCCTCGTACGTCCGGTACTCGACGCCGAGTTGCTTGAGGGTGTCGCGCAACCCGTAGCGGTCCAGGCCGAGTTGGCCCTCCAGGAAGGCGGCGCGGGTGGCGGCCTCCTTGGCCTCGCGGGCCTCCGACCTCTCGGCGGTCTCGCGGGCCTTCTCGCGCGGGACGACGACCACGCCGTCGTCGTCGGCGACGATCACGTCACCGGGGCGGACGACCTGGCCGTCGATGGCGACCGGCACGTTGACCGATCCGCCGGTGGCCTTGACGGTGCCCTGGGAGGAGACAGCGCGGGACCAGGCGGCGAAGCCCATGTCGCGCAGTTCCTGGGTGTCGCGGATGCCGGTGTTGAGGACGACGCCGCGCACCCCGCGCTTCTGGAGCGCGGTGGCGAAGAGTTCGCCGAACAGGCCGTCCGTGCACGGGGAGGTGGTGGTGACGACCAGGATGTCGCCCTCGCCGCACTGCTCGACGGCCGCGTGGATCATGAGGTTGTCGCCGGGCCAGCTCAGCACGGTGACCGCGGTGCCGGCGACCCGAACTCCCTGCTGGACGGGGCGGATTGACGGTCCGAGCAGACCGGTGCGGCCCATGGCCTCGCTGACGGTGGCCACGCCGAAGGCGGCCAGCGCCTCGACGCCCTTGGCGTCCGCCTTCGGGGGGTTGGTGACGATCACGCCGCCCATGGTTATGCCAGCTCCTTCGCGATCTGCGGGTACGGGCGCATGTACGCCTCGGCCATCGTCTTGTGGGCCAGGCCCAGGTTGGGGCCGGCGTTGCGCTTGAGCTGGACGCCTCGGCGTACGGCCAGGTCGGTGTAGTAGTCCCACAGGTGCTGCTGGGCGCCGAGGCACTCCATCGCCTTGCGCTTGGTGTCCCAGACCTCGGTGATGTCGAGGAGGACCTCGGGCTTGAAGCCGCTCATCTCGGGCTGGTGGGGCTCGAAGTAGAAGACCGGCGGGGCGCCGATGATCTCGCCCTCGCCGGGGTATCCGATGGCCTGCGCGAGGACGCGGGCCTCCAGCGCCATCCGGTTGGCGGCCGGGTGGTCGCCGTTGTACGGGTCCTCGGTGGGGTGAGTGAGCACGACGTCGGGCTGCGTGGCGCGGTAGACCTCGACGAGCCGGTCGGTCAACTCGGCGGTGGCGACCAGGGGATAGTCGCCCGCGTCGAAGAAGCGGACCTCGGCGCCGAGGGTGGCCGCGGCACGCTCGGCCTCGTCCCGGCGTATCGCCTTGATCTCCTCCAGCTTCTTGCCCTCGCGCCACGCCTTCGCGGACTCGCCGCGCTCGCCGAAGGTCAGACAGGCGATGGTGACCTTCTCGCCGCGGGCGGCGGCCAGGGCGATGGCCCCGCCCGCCCGCCAGACGAAGTCCCCGGCGTGCGCCGTGACGACGAGTGTCGATCGTGGGGTGGCGGGCGCGTTGCCGTGCGTCATGACTCGAATCTCCTTGGTGGACAGGTGTGCGCCCGCCCCAGGTGCGCCGATCGGCCGCGCGTCAGTCGCGCAACGCCTCGATCACACTGGCGAGATGGGCGCGGACGGCCGCCTCGGCCGCCTGCGGGTCCCTGGCCGTGATCGTCTCGATCATCGCCAGATGCTCACTCAGGGACTGCTGCGGACGCCCCGGCCGCAGCGCCAACTGGAAGCGGTGACGCACCAGTTGGGCGTTGAGCCGCTCCAGCAGGGTCACGGCCGTCTGCTGGCCGGAGAACTCCCTTACCCTGTCGTGCAGTTCGTGGTTGAGCTCGGAGTACGTGACCGGTTCACCGTCGGCCACGGCCTTGGTCATGGCCCGGCCCAGGTGCGCCAGTTCGGTCAGCTGCTCGTCGCTGGCCGCGACGGCCGCCTTGGCCGCGCACAGTCCTTCCAGGACCATGCGGCACTCCGTGATGGCGACCGCTTCCTCCACGGTCACCACCCGCACCCGGGAACCCCGGTTGCGGATCCGCTCGACCAGTCCTTCGGCCGCCAGATCGATCAGCGCCGCGCGGATACTGGCCCGCGTCACATCGAACTGCTCGGCGAGTTCGTTCTCCACCAACCGCTGTGCCGGTGCCATGTCGCCCTGCAGGATCGCCTGCCGCAGCTGCGTAAGCGCATGCTGCTTGGCCTGCTCCCCTGTGCTCGGACGGGCTTCTTTCGGCATGGTTGCCCTCCCTGAGTGAGTGCCTGTCGAACCTAAATCTAGCCAAACAAGATTGTCAACAATTTTGTCCGCCGTATTGCAGGCAGGCTTCCCCCATACTTACCGCAGACACGCCACCGCCCGCCCATGGACCGGTCATGGACGGGCAGTGGACAGCTTATTTCTACGGCTTTCTCATGCTTCCTACGGCTTGTGACGGGTACGGCTCATCGACTTGCCGTCCTTCGTCCCGCACCACTCCTGGTAGCCGGAGCTGAAGGAGCCCGCCCACTTGTAGTGGTCGTCGGGCAGCTTGTCGGATGTGTAGGCCCGATAGTTCGCCGCGTCCTTCTTGTCACCCGAACCGTCGTAGGCGACCAGCTGCGGATACGGGTGGACGGGCCGCGTGTACTCGACGGTGGGCGCGCTGCCGCTCGCGCTCGCGGAGGCCTTGGTGTCTTTGGTGTCACCGCCGCCGAGCTGCCCGCCGGCCGGTCCCCCGGGCTGGCTGCCGCCGCTCGTCCTGGACGCGATGACGGCGCCGGGTGTCCTGCCGGTCTCACGCCAGGAGATCAACTGACTGAGCAGGTTGAAGCTGTCGGGCCCGTCACCGCCGCCGCAGTGGTTGACGCCGGGGAACAGATACAGGCGGTGGAAGTCGTCGACCTCGTCCTGCGGGTGACGTCGGTCAGGCCTCGCGGTAGAGCGCGGTGAGCAGTTCCAGCACGGGCTGGGTGGCGGGGTGCGGGTCGTCCTTCCACCAGGCGAGCCGTACGGCGATCGGCTCGCCGTCGCGCACCGGGCGGTAGACGACTCCGGGCCTCGGGTACTGGTTGGCGGTCGACTCCGCGGTGATGCCGACGCTGCGGCCGGTGGCGATCACGGTGAGCCAGTCGTCCACGTCGTGGATCTCCTCGGTGGCCGGGCGGGAGTCGGGCGGCCACAGGTCGGCGGTCGTGGTGCCGGTACGGCGGTCGACGAGGAGGGTGCGCCCGGCGAGGTCGGCCAGCCGGACCGAGCGGCGCCGGGCCAGCGGGTCGTCGGAGGCCATGGCGCACAGCCGTCGCTCCAGCCCGACGATGGCCGACTCGAACCGCCGGTCGTCGAGCGGTCTGCGGACTACGGCCAGGTCGCAGGCGCCTTCCCCGAGGCCTGAGGTGGCCGAGTTGGCGCGGACCAGGTGGAGGTCGGTCTCCGGGTGTGCCCGGCTCCAGCGGCGTTGGAAGGGGAGCGTGTGCCGGCCGAGCGCCGACCAGGCGTAGCCGATGCGCAGATGGGCGTGGCCCGAGGTGGCGTCCCGGACCAGCTCGTCGACCTCGGCGAGCACCCGCCGGGCGTGTGCGACCACCCGCAGCCCGGTGCCGGTCGGGGTCACCGCCCGCGAGGTGCGCCTCAACAGCCGTACACCCAGGGCGCGTTCGAGCGAGGCAAGCGTGCGGGAGACGGCCGCCTGGGAGACGCCGAGCGTGGCGGCGGCGTCCGTGAAGGTGCCCTCGTCGACGATCGCGACGAGGCACCGCAACTGCCTCAGCTCCATATCCATGACGCAAGCGTATAGATCGTCGGTCTGTTGCATTTTGCGCAAGTGCCGATCAGGCGCACGATCGGACCATGCCGGAAGCCCCCGCACGCACCGCTTTCTCAACTCCCCTGCCTGACACGGCACTTGTCACCCCGCAGGCGTCCCGAGTGGGCCCCGTCGGGGTGGCCACCATGGCCGGCAGCGGGCTGTCCAACCAGATCGGCGCGGCGATCGGTTCCCTGGCCTTCCCGGTCATCGGGCCCGTGGGGGTCGTCGCGGTGCGCCAGTACGTCGCCGCCGCCGTCCTGTTCGCCGTGGGCAGGCCCCGGTTGCGGGAGTTCACCTGGCGGCAGTGGTGGCCGGTGCTGCTGCTGGCCGTGGTGTTCGGGACGATGAACCTGTCCCTGTACACGGCGATATCCCGCGTCGGCCTCGGTCTCGCGGTGACGCTGGAGTTCCTGGGTCCGCTGTCCATCGCGCTGGCCGCGACCCGGCGCCGCCTGGACGCCTGTTGTGCGCTGATCGCGGTGGCGGGTGTGGTGACGCTGATGCGGCCGCGTCCCTCGGCCGACTACCTGGGCATGGGCCTCGGGCTGCTGGCCGCCGCGTGCTGGGCGTCGTACATCCTGCTCAACCGGACCGTCGGGCGGCGCATCCCCGGAGCGCAGGGTTCCGCGGCGGCGGCCGGGGTGTCCGCGCTGATGTTCCTGCCGGTCGGGATCGTCGTCGCCGTCCGGCAGCCGCCGACCCTCGCGGCGGCCGCGTGCGCCGTGGCGGCCGGGGTGCTCTCGTCGGCGGTGCCGTATCTCGCCGATGTGTTCACGCTGCGCCGGGTGCCTGCTCCGGCCTTCGGGCTGTTCATGAGCGTCAACCCCGTGCTCGCCGCCGTGGTCGGGTGGACCGGCCTCGGGCAGCGGCTGGGCTGGGCGGAGTGGGCGGGCATCGGTGCCGTCGTGGCCGCGAACGCGGTGAGCATGCTCACCGCACGGGACTGAACGACCGCCACCCGTCCCTCCACCGTCACGTCACTCGGCGAGGATGCCGCCCATGTCGCCGTCCTCCCGCCACTCCCTCAGCAGCGCGTGGAACTCGATGGGTCCGCCACCGTAAGACTCGCTGCGCCCGGACGGCTTGCCCTCGTTGTTGTAGTAACCGGGAGTGCACTCGGCGAGGAACGCGTAGGTGTCCTGCGCCTTCTCACGGATCGTGGCGATCCACGCCGTCTCCGCGTCGGCGGTCGGTTCGACATACCGTGCCTGCCGCTTGCGGGCCTCGGTGACGATCCCGGCGACATGCGTGGCGCGTTCGTCGAGGATGTGGACCATGTTGACGGCGGAGGCGCTCTGCAGCGAGCCGAACTGGAACAGGTTCGGGAAGCCGTGCACGGTCACCCCGTGCAGCGTCCTGGGCCCGTCCGCCCAGCGCTCCGCGAGACTCACCCCGCCCCGGCCCCAAATGTCGATGCCCATGCGCGCGGCGGACCCGACGCTGAGGTCGAACCCGGTGGCGAAGATCAGGCAGTCCACCTCGTGCGCCACTCCGCCCACGACCACGGCGTCCTCGGTGACCTTCTCGACGCCGCCCTGGTCGGCCGTGTCGACGAGCGTGACGTTGGGCCGGTTGAAGGTCTGCAGGTAACTGTCGCTGAACGTGGGCCTCTTGCACATGTACCGGTACCAGGGCTTGAGGGCCTCGGCGGTCGCCGGGTCCTCGACGAGCGCGTCCACCCGGGCCCGCAGCTCGTTCATCTTCCGGAAGTCGGCGACCTCGGCCGTGTCCGCCGAGTCCGCCGCCCCGCCGCTGCCCGACAGAAACGTCCGCAGCAGCGCGGCACTTGTGGTCCAGCCGTCGTCGACCAGGTCCTCGGCCGCGCCGCCACCGGCCACGTGCGCGAAGAAGTTGTCCCTACGGCGCCGCTGCCAGCCGGGAGTGAGCGCCTGGGCCCACCGCGGATCGGTGGGCCGGTTGCCGCGTACGTCCACGGAGGACGGGGTGCGCTGGAACACGTACAACTGCTGTGCGTCGCGCCCGAGATGGGGCACGACCTGGATCGCGGTGGCGCCGGTGCCGACGAGTCCGACACGCTTGTCGGCGAGCCCGGTCAGACCGCCGTCCGCGTCGCCTCCGGTGTAGCCGTAGTCCCAGCGGCTGGTGTGGAAGGTGTGGCCCCGGAAGGTCTCCATCCCCGGGATGCCGGGCAGTTTCGGACGGCTGAGGGTGCCGAGCGCGACGACGACGTACCGGGCCCTGATGCGGTCGCCCCGGTCGGTGGCGACGAGCCACTCCAACTCGACCTCGTCCCAGGTGAGTTCGGTGACCTGGGTCTGGAAGCAGGCGTCCCGGTAGAGGTCGAAGTGGCGCCCGACGGCTCGCGCGTGCTGCCGGATCTCCTCCCCCGGTGCGTACTTCCACCCGGGGACGTGGCCGACCTCCTCCAGCAGCGGCATGTAGATGTACGACTCGATGTCGCAGTGGATGCCGGGGTACCGGTTCCAGTACCAAGTGCCCCCGAAATCACCGCCCTTCTCGATCACCCGGATGTCCTGGACACCGGCCTGGCGCAGCCGCGCGGCGGCGAGCAGACCGCCGAAGCCGCCGCCGACGACCGCTACCTCGACGCGGTCGTCGAGCGGTTCGCGGATGAGGGCGGTGTCGGCGTAGGGGTCGTCCGCGTAGTAGCCGAACTCGCCGGTGGCGCCCCGGTATTGGGCGCTGCCGTCCGGGCGGATACGGCGGTCGCGCTCGGCCCGGTACCTGGCGCGCAGCGTCTCCGGGTCGAAGCCGGGGTCGGTGTGGGGGGTGACGGACATGCTGGTCCTCTCAGTCGTCGAGGGATGCGATGCGGTACGACAGGGCCGGACGCCGGTGTCCGTGGGGCGGCCGGCGTCCGGGGCGGGGCCGTCAGTGCCGCATGTGCCGGCGGACCCAGGCGGCCTGCCCGCCGTCGACGAGCAGGTCGGTGCCGGTGATGAACTGGGCCTGCGGGCCGGTGAGGAAGGCCACCGCGTCGGCGATCTCGCCGGGTGTCCCGGTGCGTCCCGCTCCGCAGTCGTCGATCATCTTGAGCATGTGCCCGCCGTGCGGCGACTCGGCCTCGGCCTTCGACATCGCGGTGGAGATGACTCCTGGGCTGACGGTGTTGATGCGGGCGCCGCGCAGGTTCCAGGCGAGCGCGGCGGCCTCCACGCGCACGTGGTTGGCGCGCTTGGCGACCATGTAGGCACGCAGCGAGTCGTTCCCCACGGCCGTGACGGCGGCCAGGGAGAGCAGTTCCTCCGCCGGTGCGGTCGCGAGGGCTGCCTCGTCCTCGGGGCTGAGCGAGGCGTAGTGGCCGGCCATGCTGGAGACGGCGACCAGCGCGGTGCCGCGTCCCGCCACCGTCTCGAAGGCGTCGATCACATGGACCGTTCCCAGCAGGTCGACCTCCAGGACCGTCCGCGCGGAGGCGATCGAGGCGGAGACCCCGGCCGTGTGCGCCACGGCGACGACCCGGCCCTCGCCTGCCGCGGTCCGGGCGAGCTTGTCGACGGCCGTGCGGTCGGAGATGTCGGTGAGGACGCCGTGTGCCGCGTAGCCCTCGGCGCGCAACGCGGCCACGGTACGGTCGAGTTGGCCGCGTGAGGCGTCGGCGAGGAACAGGGTGCGGCCGCTGCCGATACGGCGCGCGATCGCCGTCCCCATGCCGCCTGCGCCGGTGACCACGACGACGTCGCGGGGTTCCTCAGACGGTCGTTGCGCCATGGACGGCCTCCTGCCAACTCGCTCCGGCCACGATGGCCTGCCGCCACACGCGGATCACCTTGGGCGGCATGCCGACCGCGAGGGCGCCGGTGAGCCGGTCGCCGGTGCGATAGGCGGCCACAAACCGCCGCTCGCCCAAGTCCCCGTCCACCACGGCGACTTCGTCATGGCCGCGCAGATAGCCGTAGGCCTGGATCTTCATGTCGTACTGGTCGGACCAGAAGTAGGGCACGGGTGCGAACGCCTTGCGCGTCTCGGAGTCGAGGAGGTTGCGGGCGGCTGCCATGCCCTGTTCGGCGGCGTTGGTGCGGTGCTCGATCCGCATCGAGGTGCCGAAGAGCGGGTTGTACCAGCGGGCGACGTCGCCGGCCGCGTACACGTTCTTGGCGGCCTCGCAGTACTCGTCGCACACCACGCCGTCGCCCACCGACAGTCCGCTGCCCGCGAGCCACTCGGTGTTCGGCACCGAGCCGATCGCGACGAGCACCTCGTCGGCCTCGATCTCCTCGCCGGTCCCGAGCCGTACGCCCTCGTCGGTCACCTCGGTGACGGAGACGCCGGTACGCAGGTTCACGCCGTGGTCCACGTGCGCCTGCGCCAGCACCTGCCCGACCTGCTCGCCGACGGCGTGCGCCAGGGGCACGGGGGCCGGTTCCAGCAGGGTGACTTCGGCGCCCAGGCGCCAGGCCACGGCGGCGGCCTCCGCGCCGAGGAAACCGGCGCCGACCACGACCAACCGCCGCCCGGGAGCGAGCCGTTCGCGCAGCGTGAGCGCGTCGTCGAGCGTGCGCAGCACGTGCGCGCCCTCGCCCGGCAGCCGCCGCGGGCGCACCCCGGTGGCGATGACGAGCCCGTCGTAGGACACCCGCGCGCCGTCGGAGAGCCACACCTCCTGCGCGGCGAGGTCGAGCGCGGTCGCGGCGACACCGAGGCGCAGGTCGAGATCGAGCCCGCTCAGGTCGGCAGAGGTGCGCAGGGCCACCCGGTCCGGTTCCCACTCGGCGGCGAGGACCTGCTTGGACAGCGGCGGCCGGTCGTAAGGCGCGTGCGCTTCTTCGCCTACGAGGGTGAGTGTGCCGGTGTAGCCCTCGCGGCGGAGTGTCTCGGCCGCCGCGAGTCCGGCGGCCGAGGCTCCGACGACGACGATCCGCGTCACTGCTCCACCAGTCGGATCGCCGCGGCCGGGCAGACCGCCACGGCTTCCCGTACGTCGTCGAGGAGTTCGGCGCCGGGCTGCTCCTCCAGGAGGATCGCCACACCGTCGTCGTCACGCTGGTCGAAGACGTCGGGGGCGGCGACCACGCACTGCCCGGAGGCGACGCATTTCGGTTCGTCGAGTTCGACCTTCATGGCTGTGTCCTCTGCTCTCTGTTCGTTCATGAGGGGTGGTCACCAGGCGACGGGCAGGCAGGCCACGCCGTAGGTCGTGCCGGTGCGGTCGAAGGCCAACTGCTCGATGGGCGCGGCCAGTCGGAGGGTCGGGACGCGGCGGTAGAGGGTGCCGTAGACGACCTGGAGTTCGAGGCGGGCGAGGTTCTGGCCGAGGCACTGGTGGGGGCCGTAGCCGAAGGCCTGGTGCTGGCGGGCCGCCCTGCCGATGTCCAGGCGGTCGGCCTCGGGGAAGGCTTCGGGGTCCCAGTTCGCGGCGTGCAGGTCGAAGATCATGCCTTCGCCGGCGCGGATGGTGACGCCGCCGAGCTCGATGTCCTCCTTGGCGACCCGGCGGACGCCGGTCTGCACGATGGTCAGGTAGCGCAGCAACTCGTCCACGGCGCCGGCGATGACCTTCGGGTCGTCCGTGTCGCGCACCAGGGCGAGTTGGTCGGGGGCCTGGAGCAGGGCGAGCGTGCCGAGGCTGATCATCGTGGCGGTGGTCTCGTGCCCGGCGATGAGCATGGCGACGCCCATGTGGACGGCTTCGGTGCGGGTCATCTCGCCGTTGTTGACGCGCCCGGCCATCTCCGACAGCACGCCCTCGCCCGGGTTCTCCAGCTTCAGCCCGATGAGCTTGTCCAGATAGGCGGCCAGCGCGCCGCTCGCCTCCCGCGCCTCCTGGGGCGACGCGGCGCTGTCGAGCGCGATGCTGCTGTTGCGCTGGAAGAAGTCGTGGTCCTCGTACGGCACTCCGAGCAGTTCGGCGATGACCAGCGAGGGGACGGGCAGGGCGAGTGCGGTGAGCAGGTCGGCCGGGTTGGGGCCGGCCAGCATGTCGTCGATCAGCTCGTCGACGATCTTCTGGATGGGGGCCCTCATGGCCTCGATCCGCTTGACGACGAACGGCGCGTTGACCGTCCGGCGCAGCCGGGTGTGCTCAGGGGCGTCGGTGTTGGTGATCATCCGCGGGGTGTGCGGGGCGATGTCGGCGCGGTGCGCGTTGACGTAGGGGAAGCCAGATTCCAGGTCGTCGTCGCTGACGCGGGGGTCGGTGAGCAGGGCGCGCTGGTCGGCGTGGCGGGTGATCAGCCAGGGCGTGGTGCCGTTCCAGATGCGGACCCTGCTGATCGGTTTCCCGTCGCGCAGCCCCTGTACGGCCGGCGGAGGGGCGAGGGGGCAGCGCGCGTCCCGCTGCATCGGGTACTCGGGGACCGCCGCTGCCGCGTCGGGCTCGGTGCCGGTCAGGGTGTCGGCCATGTCTCTCCTCGGTGGTGGGGGGCTCCGCGTGGGGCGGAGCGCCGGGGTACTG